>JAAYEJ010000034.1 GCA_012728835.1 Candidatus Brocadiaceae bacterium
CCAGCGCCGGACCACCCCTGGCGCCAAGGCTACCAGAACATGCCCGCACATTTATAGCTGCGGCAACAACCGGACATTTCTATCTGCCGTGTATAGCGGACATTTCTATCTGCGGTTGACAACGTGAGGTCGTACCTTGACGCCGCTGCGGTCTTTCACCTAACGTATACGCCCAAACGGGCGTGGGTTCGCGGGCCTCCGGCGCGGCGGGTACGATGGGAGACACGGTTGACTGGCCTGCGTGGGTCCGGGACGCCGTATCGCGGGCGGTGCTTGAGGCGCCTGAGAACCGGCTGGAGGACTACGGCGGCCGGCCCATTTACGACGCCCCGATCGTGGGCGTCGCCGACGGCGACGATCCCCTGTTCGCACGCTTCCGGGACGTGGTCAGCGAGCGGCATCTGATGCCGCGCAGTCTGCTGGGAACCCGGGGCGGGCCGGTGCGCGTGATCGCCTGGGCGCTGCCGTTCACCGAGGAGGTTCGGCGCTCCAACCGTTGCGGAGAGCGGCCGTCGCGGCTCTATTCGCTGGCGCGCAACAACGGCGGAGCGCTGAACTACAGGCTCCGACGCGAGATCGCCCAGGCGCTGCGTGCCCGCGGCCGGCTGGCGGTGGCGCCGCTCCTGACGGCCGGCTACGATGCCTTCCGGTCGGCCGAGCATACGTTCAGCTCGTCGTGGTCCGAGCGCCACGTCGCCCATGCGGCGGGGCTGGGCCGGTTCGGGCTGAGCAACGCGCTCATCACGCCCGTCGGCGCGAACGTGCGGTTGGGCAGCGTCGTGACTGACGCCCCGATCGAGGTGACTCCGCGGCCGTACACCGATCACCGCGCGCCCTGTCTGGCCGACGGAGGCCGGAGCTGCGGCGCGTGCATCCGGCGCTGTCCGGTCGGCGCGATCTCGGGCGACGGGCTGGACAAGGCGAAGTGCAACCGGATGCGGCTGACCGTTCAGCGCGAGTGCATGGCCGAGTACACCGGCACGCTCCGGATGCTGGCGGCGCCGGTCACCAAGGGCGGTGTGACGTCCGCCGGATACTCCCTCGGGTGCGCGCTCTGCCAGTGCGGTGTGCCGTGCGAGAATTGCATTCCTCCGGCGTCTTGCGGGGAACAGACCACGCATGCTTGACGTGAAGCTGAAGCTCCTGGAAGGCCATGCGTCCGAGCGGTCATGGATGGCGCCGGCACCGCTCGGATGCCTCTTCTGGAACGTGACGTACGCCTGCAACTACCGTTGCGCCATCTGTTTCAGCACGGCGGGCGAACGCCACCCCGACGAACTCTCGACCGCCGAGGCGTTTGCCCTGGTCGAGGCCGCCCACGACGCCGGCATCGGCGACATCATCATGTCCGGCGGCGAGCCCTTCATGCGCCCGGACATGGTGGAGATCCTCGCGCACATGGCGGAACGGGGCATGACCGCGCGCATCGCCTCCAACGGCAGCCTCCTGAGCGATGAGCTGCTGGACCGGCTGCGCGGCGAGACGCTGACGAAGTCCTTCCAGGTCAGCCTCGACACGCTCGATCCGGCGCTGTACGGCGAACTGCACGGGACCGAACCCGGCGCGCTGGCCGTCGCGCTGGCGGGCGTGCGGCGCGTGCAGGAACATGGGTTCCATACGACCGTGTCGGTGCGCCTGGGCCCCAAGACGCTGGCGGGCATCCCGGGCCTTCTGGACAGGGCGCTGGCCGAGGGCTGGGCCACCGTCACCGTGCACTGCCCCGTCCACACCGGCCGGGCCGACGGCGCGTGGCCGCAGGACGCCGACGTGCTGTCCATCCTGGAGCCGGCGCTCGACCACTTCGTGGGCCTTCCCACGCGCTGGCTCGTCGAGACCTACATCCCCTGGGCGCCCTACCATCCCGCCATGAAGCGCCTGGCCAAGAGGGTCAGGGTGCTGCACCGCGGCTGCATGGCCGGGCGCGACCGCCTGACGGTCCAGCCGAACGGCGACCTCTCGCCCTGCGTCTGCCTGGACGGGCCCGCGGCGTGCGTCGGCAACGTGCGCCGAGACGGCCTCTCGGACGCCTTCGGCGATTCGCCGTTGTGTCGGATGCTGCGGAGCCCGCAGGACCACGGCATCTGCGCCGCGTGCCCGAACGTGGCGGAGTGCGGCGGCGGCTGCCGGGCGGCGGCCCTTGCCCTGACCGGCCGGTTGGACGGGCAGGACGAGTCCTGCCCCGTCTGGAAGGCCCGAACGGCCGCGGTGCGGGCGGGTTCGGCGTCATGACGGGCTCGCAACCGCTGGCCATCGGGCGGGAGGGCGTCCGGGAGACGCTGTTCGGCCGGCGCGGGATCGTCAAGGTGGTGCACGCCTCCCTGCCGCTCGGGATGGCGGCCTCGCTGGGCTCGACGGCCGAGGGCGCTCCACTGGGCCGGGCGTGCCTGCTGATGCTCCTGGCCATCGGCTGCTGGTCGCAGTCGGCCACTCTGGCCAACGACCTGACCGACAGCGCAGAGGACGCGGCGGCGGGGAAGCGCCGCTGGATTCGCATGCTGCCCCGCTCCATCGGCTGGGCCGTCGTGGCGGCCATGGTCGCGGCCGGTGCCCTGGTCACGACCGCGGCCGGGCACTGGAGCGTGCCGGCCGCCTACGGTGGGGCCGTCCTGCTGGGAATCGCCTATTCGGTCCGCCCCGTGCGGCTGAAGGACCGCAGCCTGGGCGGGCCGCTCGCCTACGCCGGTGCCTCCGCTGTCGCCTACGCCGTCCTGCCCTGGACGTGGCTGCGGCCGGGCCTTGCCGTCCCGGCCGTGCTCGTGCCGGCCGTGTTCCTGGACAAGTGGGTGAACCTGCACTTCCACCAGGTGATCGACTACGAGGCCGACCGCACGACCGGTGCCGGTACGCACGCCGTCGCCGTCGGGCACGGGCGGGCGCGCCGCCTGCTCCGGCGCCTGGCATGGCTCACGGCGTTCTGGCTGGTCGGCACGGCGGCGTTCGTCGCCCTGGCGTTGCCTGCGTGGCGGACGGCCGCCGCGTCCACGGCCGGCCTGGTGGTGTTGCTGGCCGGCCGGTACGTGCATCGGGTGCGCGCGCGCGGCGAGGCCGCATCCGACCTTGTGCGCGAGTTGCCGCCGATCTACCTCGCGTTGACGCTCGCCCTCTTCCGCGCGCTGCCGGTGCTCGTCTTCGCGCGCCTCGCCGTGATGGAGCCGTCGGCCTGGGGCCCGTTCGCGGTCGTCGTGATCCTGGTCGGGCTGGACGCCTGGTACGCCGTCGGCTATCGCTACGAGTAGGAGGTGCCTGGGGTGTCCGACGGGAATGCGCGGGGCCGCGAGCCCCTGACGAACCGCGAGCGCGCAATGGCCGTGCTCCACTATCGGCCGCGCGACCGGCTGCCCCTCGTCCACTTCGGCTACTGGACCGAGACGCTGGCGAAGTGGGCGCAGGAGGGGCACGTCACGCAGGAGGAGGCGCGCGCCTGGGCCGACGGCAACCCGACCGACGCCGCCGTCTCCGGCCGGCTGGGGTTCGACTTCGACTGGAACTGCCTGTTCGCCCCGAGCGCCCAGCATCGGCCGGCGTTCGAGCGCGAGGTCGTTCGGTCCTTCCCCGACGGCTCCCGGCACGTGCGCGACGCCCACGGCGCCGTCGTCTGGGAGCGGCCCGGCTCCACCGGAATCCCCGCCGAGGTCGACCACCTGCTCAAGGACCGCGCCTCGTGGGAGGAGCACTACAGGTGGCGCTACCAATGGTGCGAGGAGCGCGTGACGACAGCCCGCGTGCGCGTCGGCGACCGCATGCTGCCGTGGGGCGAGGGCGGGCTGGAGTTCCTCCGCTGCGGCGATCGCGACTACCCCTACGGCCTGCATTGTGGCAGCCTCTACGGCCACATCCGCGACATCCTGGGGCTCGAAGGCTCCTGCTATCTGCTGGTCGACGACGAGCCGCTGCTGGACGAGATGATCCAGACGGTGGCCGACCTCGTGTATCGCAACGTCGAGTACGTGCTGGCGGCGGGGGCCCGGTTCGACTACGGGCACTTCTGGGAGGACATCTGCTTCAAGAGCGGCCCGCTCATCCGCCCGGACGTCTTCCGCGCCAAGGTCGGCCCGCACTACCGGCGCATCACCGACCTGCTCGGCCGCCACGGCATCGACGTCGTCTCGCTCGACTGCGACGGCAGGATCGACGACCTGGTGCCGATCTGGCTCGAGAACGGCGTCAACACGATGTTCCCGATCGAGGTCGGCACCTGGGGCGCCTCCATCGCGCCGTGGCGCGCGCAGTACGGCCCCGGCCTGCTCGGTGTGGGCGGGGTGGACAAGAAGGTGTTCGCCCGCGACCGCGCCGCCGTCGACGCCGAGATCGAGCGCCTCAAGCCGCTGGTGGACCTCGGCGGCTACATCCCGTGCATCGACCACCGCATCGCGCCCGACGCCGAATGGGACCTCGTGCGCTGCTACTGCGACCGCATGCGCGCGACGTTCGGCTGATGCGGGGTGTGGCGGCCGGGGCTATTCACTGGGGACGCCCGGGGCGCCTTGCGGGCCCGAGGCCCCGTCGACGTAGCTGAGCCAGTGCTCGTAGCCGGGCGAGCGGCCGGCGTAGGCGTCGTTGAGGGCCTTGTGGATGCGTGCCGTCACGGGGCCGGGGCATTCACCGGCGAGCGGCTGGCCGTCGATGCTGCGGATCGGCACGATGCGCGCCGTGCTGCCGGTGTAGAAGCCCTCGTCCGCGCCGACGGCGTCCTCCAGCGTGATGTCCGCCTCGGCGACGTCGACGTCCAGGTCGCGGAGGATGCGGATGACGCTGTCGCGCGTGATGCCGCCGAGGACCTTCTCCAGCGGCGGGGTGACGGCGCGGCCGGCGGACGCGAAGAAGACGTTGGCCAGGGGGCCTTCGCAAACGAAGCCGGACTCGTCGAGCAGCAGGGCCTCCTCGTAGCCGTTCTCGCGGGCTTCCCACGCGGCCAGGTAGGCGTTCACGTAGTTGCCGCTCGCTTTGGCGTGCACGGCCGCCGTGCGGGGGCTGAGCTTGTGCACGCCGGCCGTGCCGGCGGCGACCGGCGCCACGGGCGCGCCCGAGCGGCGCTCCTCGTGCGACTGGTAGCAGAAGACGGCCACGCTGACCCGCGGCCGCGCGGGGATCAGGTTGAACTCGACCTCCGGGCCGTAGGCGAAGAACTTCACGGCGCAGGGGTAGAGGCCGTTGTGTGCCACCGTGCCGAGCACGGCCGCCTTCAGTTCGTCCCGTCCGATGCGCACGGGCATGTGCAGCAGACGGCAACTCTCGAAGAACCGGTCCAGGTGCGCGTCCAGCCGGAAGACCGCCGGCCCCCGTTCGTTCACGGGCACGTCGGCGACCTCGAAGACGGCCACCCCCCGGCTGAAGCCGTGCGAGAGCAGGGGCACGGTGGCCTGATCCTGCGGGACGAACCGGCCGTCGATCCAGGCGTCCATCGTTCGGTCCTCCGTGTTCTGGCGGGCGGCCGGTTCAGAGCGCCCGGCCGGCGTTCTGCGTGAGCCGCTCGGCATTGCCGTGGTAGATCTTCTCCAGGATGTCCTCGCTGAGATCGAGTCTCTCCAGCAAGTCCGCCTGTGCACGGCCGAAGTCGTCGCGGCCGAACACCAGGCGGTCCTGGAACTCGATGAAGAACTCGCGGGTGACGTTCAGGTCGCGGTTGCACGCGATGACGGCGCTGGCGGAGAGGTCGCCGTTCAGGTTGGGGTACCTGCGCATCAGGTCGATCAGGCGCCCGCCGGGCGTGACGGGCGTCTTCGGGTAACGCTCCATGTCCTCGGAGGCGTCCCCGCTGATCTCGCGCCAGAAGCCCATGGCGTGCCCGATGAACCGCGTGTCCGGGCAGAGTCGGCACATGGTCTCGACGACCTCGAAGCCGCCGCCGTACCAGAACGGCCAGCTCTCGGGCGCCTTCGACTCGGCCATGAGCGTGTACTCCGGGCATTCCAGGTGGAAGAGCACCGGCAGGCCGAGTTCGCCGCAGTAGCGGTACATCGCGATGCCGTCCGGCTCGTCGTAGCGGCATCGCATCTTCAGCTCGCCGTAGACGCGGATGCGGTGCATCTTGACGGCCTGGTAGAGCTTCGCGCGGGCGTGACGGTCGCGGAAGTCGGGCGCCCAGCCGCCGAGGAAGCGGTCCGGGTAGGCCTTCAGGCCTTCGACGATCATCCAGAGCGGCACGACGCCTCCGCGCGGGTCCATGTGCTTGTAGTAGTAGGGCTCGGCGTCGTATTCGGCCTGCGGCAGCTCCCACGAGAGGAGCCATGTCTTCTCGATGCCCTTCTCGTCCATGTCGCGCACCAGGGCGTCGGTGTCCATCCCGATCCAGTTCGGGTGGTTGTGTGCGTCGATGATGCGGCGTGTCATTGCGAAGCCTCCCGGCAATTGGAGCCCGGCCCGTCGGGGCCCTGCGTTACGGTGCGACTCTACGGTCCGCCGCCTCGCCTGTCAAGCCGCACGCAGCCGGGGTGGCCGCGCTATCCGCCGCAGGATCGCGCCGGGCCGTCTTCGCGGGCGAAACGGACGCCGCGCGGGGCCAGCTCGGCGCGCAGTCGGGCCACGTCGAGCGCGTCCGGGGTCGTGTCGCCGCGCACGGCCAGCGCGGCGGCCACCCCGGCGATCTCGCCCGTGTGGGCGGCGGCCTGGATGACGCGCATGACCTCCCATGCCTCGCCGGCGGCGCTGATGCAGCGCCCCGCCGCCAGCAGGCCGCGCACCTTGCGGGGCAGCAGCGTCCGGTAGGGCACCTGCCAGACCTCGGCCGCCCGCCACCAGTTCGCCACGAGCCCGACCGAGTCGTCGAAGCAGTGCGCGAACATGCCGTCGGAGAGTGTGGCCAGGCCGTCGATGCGCCGGGTGGTGCGGAACTGGGCCATCGTCGGCAGGGCGATGGGGTAGACGTTCCGGCGCCCCGCCTCGGCCTGGCGCCGGGCGTAGTGCTCGCGCAGCAGGCGGCGGCCCTCCCGCACGAAATCGGTTACGTCGCGCCCGCGCGTGCCGAACAGCGTGCGCAGGCCCTCCGGGTGGCCCTCCACCCGGTTGGTGGCTCCGACGCGCACGCCGCGGTTCAGCGGTTCGCCGCTGCCGCTTTCGACCGCCCGGCGGGCGGCGTCCACCGAGGCCTCGACGGCCCACAGGCTGAGCCGGTTGTCCTGTTCGATGCAGGGGGCGCCGGCATGGAACGCCACGTCGGCGTCGCCGGTGGCATCGACGAAGCACCGTGCCTGCAGTCGCCCGCGCCCGCTCTTGTTCTCGACCTCGATGGCCGTCAGCCGGTCGCCGTCCACGACGCTGCCGCAGATCAGGGTGTCGTACCACACGTCGACGCCCGCTCGCTCGATCAGCTCATCGAGGGCCAGCACGAAGGAGGCCGCGCAGAATGGGGCGCTGAGCCTGTGGTGGCCGCTCTTCGGCTGCGGGCGGCGCCAGCCCTGGGGGATGTCGCCCGGGCCGTACTTGAGGGCGGCGTGCAGGAGTTCCTCGGCAAGGCCGAACGTGACCTGTGTGCCCGCGCCGTCGCACAGCGGCAGGTAGACGATGATCTGGCCGCCCGTGGCCAGCCCGCCCGGCAGCACGGTCTTCTCCACCAGGGCTGTCGACAGACCCATGCGCGCCGCGGCCAGCGCCGCCGCCACGCCGGCCACTCCGCCCCCGGCGACCAGGACGTCATACCGCTTGTGGAACGCAGCCATCGGATCGGCCCCTTCCTCAACCGAGCACTATGTCATACCGGTGCGCACACCCGTTCGTCAACCGTCCGGCCGGGCTCCGGTTGCCTTCGGGCTGCGGCTGGCGTACTATGCTCCCGAACAGGGGACCTTCGCGGCGGTCACGAGAGAAGGCTGTGCGCATGGACGAAGGCGCGGAAGGCATTGCGCAGCCGGGGTCGGATGGGCCGCGCCGGCGCCGGCGGGCGAGGTGGCTTCCGGCCGTCCTGCTTGGGCTGGTCGCCGTGCTGCGCTTCGGGTGCACAAATCACATGATCTACCATCCCACCAGCGAGGTCTACGGCACGTCCTGGGCCGCGGGGCCGGCGTTCGAGGAGGGCGCCTTCGGCGATTCCGGCGGCCCGACTCTGTCAGGCTGGTTCGTGCCGGCCGCCGGGGAGCCGAAGGAACTCGTGACCATACCGGACGGGGAGCACACGGACGCCTTCATGCGCCGCGACCCGCGCTACCGCGGGCGCCTGCTTGCCTTCTACAGCGCCGCGCTGGCCGGCCGCGCCGCTCCGTCGGCGGGGGAGCGGTAGCATGCTTGCGGTCATCGGCGACCTGCACATGCAGCACACGGCCGAGGACGGGATCCGCTACCGCGACGAGGCCGGCGTCGTCCACCGGATGGTCGACGAACGGAACGTGCACGTGCGGGCGCTGCGCCGGTTCGTGCACATGCTCCACCAGCGCGCCCGACGCTGCCATGCCCGCCGCGTCCACCTGGTGCTGGCGGGCGACGTCTTCGAGGTCCACCGCAGCCCGCGCTGGTTCCGGACCGGGCACCGGCTCGTCCGGCCCTACGTCTGGCCGGAGAGACAGCGCGACGACAACCCGGCCTGGGACGCGCTGCGCCGGACGGTGGAGGCGATCCTGGCCGACGTCGTCGCCGAGAACGACCGGTTCTTCCGCGACCTGCGGACCCTGGTGGAGCACGGCACGTATCGCTTCTCGGAAGACGCCGCCGAGCGGACCTCCGGGGAGGAGCCCGAATGGCGCTTCGCCGGTGCGGACGACCGCCCGATCCCCGTCCAGGTGCACTACGTCCCGGGCAACCACGACCGCCTGGTGGACTACTGGCCGTCGACCCGCCGGGCCGTCCGCCGCTGCCTGGGCATGGGCGAGGGACAGGAGCCGTTTCCGCATCGCCTGGACGCCGAGCTGGACCACGACGACGACCGCTACCATGCGCGCGTGCGGCACGGGCACGAGTACGACAAGACCAACTTCCCTCTGAGGATCGCCGCCGGGGGCGGCTTCACCGCGCAGGCGCCCGAGTACCGCACGCCCAGCTTCGGCGACTACGTGACGATCGACATCGCCACCCGGCTCGCCCTCGCCTTCCGCGTCCACAACGCCTGCCTGCTCCGGCAGGCCGCCGGCGACCGGTGCCGGGAGCTGTACCGCAAGCTGGTGGAGTTCGACGACGTGCGGCCGCTCGAAGCGCTGGGCGCCTACCTGCTGGCCAGCAAGGACGCCGGCGGCCGGGACGAGGCCCGCTGGCTGCTGCCGGCGATTCGCGACGTATTCGCCTCGGCGCGCTCCAACCTGCTGGTCGGCTACGAGGCCGCGCGGCTGGGCCTGGGCTGGGTCTTCGGCGGCGGCCTGATCTCCGCGATCGGCTCGCTCCTGAGCCTGGCGCCCGGCTGGAGCGTCTACCCCCTGATCCGGGCGATTGCCCGGATGGTGGGCGGCCGGGGCTCCCAGGCGACGGCGCCCCGCCTGGCCGCGCGTGAAGACGGCCTGGGCGACGCCGTGCGCTTCATGGTTGCGGGGCATAATCACTCGCCGACCGTCGTCCCGATCCGGGGGGAGAACGGCCGGGAGTGCTTCTTCCTGGGGCCCGGCACCTGGCGCACCTTCGTGGAACGCGGCGTGCGCGCCTTCGGCCACGTGCGCCCCTTCGGCATGGTGTTCGTCTACAGCGAACGCGAGAGCGCCTGCATCGGGCGCGAGGGGCGGCGTTTCGAGACGTGGACCGGCCACATGGTCCCCATGGTGACCACGCGCACGGCCGAGGCCGGGCGCCTGTGTGCACAGCCGAAGGCCCGGCGCATCCGCTTCACCAGGCTGGAGGTGGTGAAGGTGCCGAGGGACGGCCTCCGGCTGCGGCGCAGCGCCGACCTGGAACTCGCGCTGGGCGCCGACGGCGCGGAGTGCGAGCCGTTCGCGGCCCACGTCCGGCAGGGCGAATCCTACGAACTGCCGGCGCGGACGGCCGACCTCGACCCGGAACTGGACGGCGAGGTCTGGTGCCACGCCGTCGAGAAGGATATCCTGTTTGACGACGTCCTCCCGTGGGCGCTCCAGCACCTGCCGCGCGACGAAGACGGGAACTTCCGCCGGCAGCCCGGCGCGCTGATCATCGAAGACGTCAGGACCCGCATGGTCCTGCACTACCAGGTCGAAGACGGGGAGGGCGACGCCGATGCCGCAGGATGAGGAACTGGTCACCGTGTATGAGACGGACATGCAGGGGCGGGTGGCCGTCCTGAAGATGGCCCTGCAGAACGAGGGCATTCCGTTCCTCTGCGACAACGAGGTCCTGTCCGGCGTCCTGCCCATCGACGGCATGGCGGTCGTGAGCTTCCAGGTGAGGCCTTGCGACGTCGAACGCGCCGGGCGGGTGCTGGACGAACTGGGTTTTGCGTAGGGAGCCCGTCCGTTTCAGAGACGACAGGGACACACGGACAGACACGGACCGGCACGGACGACGGCGCCTCGCGCCGTTGGAGGGGCACGTTCCGTCGTGCCCGTTCCTTCTTGACTGGAAACGGACGAGAGGGGTGTCCCAACTTCCGGAAACTCTCTGGAGGCCATATACGGGCACCAGAGCGCCTCTCGCGGGGTTTTGGGGGGTTGTCCCAACCCGGCACTCTGGCAAGTGCGTGGCAAGTGCGCGGCAAGTTCGCCTATCTGGCGTGCCACGGCCCATTTACGCCCCGTGCACGCCCCTTGCACCGCGCGTGCACGGCCCGCGCAAAGGGAGTTTCCGGAAGGAGTTTGCGGAAGCAGGATCGTGCAGCGGCCGCGTGTGAGAATGATTCCTAACGTGCCATTCCCGTATAGTAGCCCGCCCCACGCCCGCGCGCCCTTGCCGCCGCCCGCCTGGCCGGCGCGCCGCCCCCACAAATGACGAGCGCCGGCGGGTGCCAATCGCCGGCGCTCACGTGTCGCTCGCCTCGCGGCTCGCAACCGCTCCAGTCACCCTCATGTTACCCGTTGCGTCGGCGTGTGTCAAGCGCCGAAACGGCCTCTCGCCCGGTTTCCGCCGGCTAAAACCCGGCTCCCTCACTCCCGACGTGCCACATAGAACCCGCCCAGCGACCGTGGCCAGTCCAGATAGGAATCGCAACGCGGGCATTGTGCAGCTCCCCAGCTCACCTTCCCGCCGCATGCCCAGCATCGCGGGTCGAAGATCAAGGCATCGTCCGAGGGCGGCGGCGCTTCCGTCGTGGTTGTGGTGGTCGGCTCCAGCTCCCCTTCGCCGAAGAGCAGCCACGCGGCGCTGATGCCCAGGGCGTCGGCGATCTGCGCGGCAAGCTGCCGGGACAGCGCGCTGCGCTCCCTTATGACGTTGCTGATAGTCTGCGGCACGCAGCCTATCCTCTCGGCAAGAGCGCTCTGCGTTAACCCGAACTTGTCCAGCAGATGCTGCAGCCGATCACGCGGGGTGGTTTCCATGAAGGATTGTCTATTGACATGGGATCCATGAATAGTGTAATCTTACCTGTGCCGCCTAAGTGAGGTTCATTATGACGCGCAGAACTGCAGTTCGCAAGCTGGAAACGCCGGCCGATATGCGGGCCGCTTTGGCTATCGCGCGCGTTTCCTACAGGGAGGTGGCGCGGGTCTTCGGGAGACACGAGTCGTACACCGGGCGCGTCCTGAACGGCACCGCCCGGTGTAGCGAGAAGGTCCTCGGAGAGTTGCGCCGGGCCGTCTCTTTAATTCTCAGCATGGGAGGTCGTCATGGCGAAGTGTAAGGAGTCTGTGCGAGTTGAGGAGTCAGAGCCGCGTGTCGAGGTACGGAAGGTCCGGGTTTTCCACTGCGGGTACTGCCTGGGCCGGGTCGGGCTCGGGCTGAGTCGCTGCCCTCACTGTGGGACGTACCTCGGTTGGGACAACATCAAACTGACGGAGGACTGACGGCAATGACGTTGCTCCAGTCGGGTGCCATCATTGCTATGGAACAGGCAGCGCAACATGAGGGCGTTACGGAACGCGCGCTGCGCGCGCGGTTCCCGGCGGGCCATCCCGCCCGCGTCCAGCTCCCGGCAAAGCGCAGCAACGGCCGCGCCGTCGTCGGCCTGCGCGTCGACGCCCTCTCGGCCGGGGCTCAGCGCGCCTACGCGGAGGCCCGTGGCCTGCCCGTGCCCACGACGGGCGGGCCGCCGGCCAGGCGGGCGGCCGAAGCGCCCGCCGGCGTGCCCACAACTCTGGAAGGGCTCGCCGATCTGCCCGGCATGCGGCACGTCGGCTTGGGGCAGATCCCCGACGTGTTCGGCCGCAACCTGGCCCTGGTGGCCGAGGCCCGCGAGGCCCTGGAGGTCTGCGGCCCCGGGGAACGTAACCGAGTCCGGGAGCGGATCGGGGGCAAATATGGCGTGAGCGGCCGAACCGTTGCGCGGTTGATCCGCCATGCCGACCGGGCGGGGCCAAACTCCCTTGTTCCTGGCTGGGGGCAAAAGGCGCGCGGGACGCATCCGGCGGTCCCTGAGGAATTGCGCCTGGCCATCCTCGACAACGCCCTCCGGGAAACGCAGCCCGACCTGCGCCAGCTCCGGGATCGCCTGGTCATTCCGCTCTGCCGGCGGCTGGGGATCGCGCGGGCGCCGAGCTGCAAGACCATCGGGCGGATCCTCGCCGAAGTGCCGCCGCAGGTGCGGGATTACGCCCGCCGGGGCGCGCGGTTTTGGGAGACGCGGCACGCCCCGCGCATCCGCCGCGTCCTCACGGACGAAGTCCTCGAACCCGGGATGTGGCTGTGCTTTGACGACCGCACCCCGGACCACGTCGTCGTCGTTGCGGACGGGGCCGGCGAGGGGTGGGCCGGGACCGGTTCGCTCCCCTGCCCCCTCCATCCCGAGGCCAGGCGCAAGGACTGCTGTTCGCTGCGCCGCGTTGTGTGGACGTGCGGTGTTGAGCTCGCAAGTCTCGCCATCGTTGCGCTGCGGGTCTCTTTCAACGGCACTTCGGACGTCGTCTCCCTGGCGGTTCGGGATGCGTTCCTCGCCGGGGGCCTGCCCTACGGGATCCTTACGGATAATGGGTGGTCCTACGCGCGCACTGGGCGCCTGGCCGGCGACACTATCGATTACTCGAACCCGGAGGGGACGCGCCGGGGCATCGGCCCGCTTGATGATCGGATCGACGTGGGGCCGCTCCGTGCACTCGGAGTTCACACGATCCGCGCCATCCCCTATTCCAGCTGGTCAAAACCGGTTGAGTCCGCTTTTCGTGCATTCTCCCGCCGTTTCGAAAACGCCCTGCCCGGCTACGTCGGGCGCAGTCCGGAACAGAAGCCCGAAAAGCTGAGACGCGAGATCCGCGAGGGCCGGCTCCTCACTCTGGATGAATACCTGAAGGTGTTGCGGGAGCAGGTGCGCTTCTATAACACTGAGCGGCCCGTCGGTGAGCGGACGCGCCCGCCGGCGGAGATCCTGGCGGAGAGCCAGCGGCCCCGCGTCGCCCCGGAATGCGTGTCCTTCCTCATCCAGCAGCAGCACCGCGTCACCATCAAACAGGGAAAGCTCCGGGTCGGCGAGCGCGAGTATTCCTCGGACGTTGTGGCCATCCACAGCGGGCTGCAGGTGGACGTCCGGATCGATCCGGACGATGCGTCGATTGCCTACGTCCGGCTGCCTTCCGGCGAGTGCGTAGCCGCGCCGGAACTGCCGCCCGCGCAGATGGGGCTGTGGGGCGAACCGAACCGCGCGGCGAAGCGCATCCGGCGCGCACAGCGGGACATGATCAAAAAAGTTGCAATCGACATCAAGGGCGCGGCGCCCGCCGACCTGGTCGACTGGACGGGCGCGCATCGCCTCGTTGGCAACCGGCTGACGCAGATCGCCAACGAGGCCCTGCGCCGGCGGCGCGAACAGGTGGCCGCCGCCGAGCGGGTGGAACGCACCGGGCGCCGCATCGCGGCCGACGCGAGCATCCGCCGGAACTCCCTCCCGGAACCCGAGTTCCGCGCCCTGACGCCGGAGCAACTGCGGGCCTGGTCGGACGCTTTGCTCGCGGGCCGGATGCGGGAACTTGATGACATTGCCGACGTTGGCGTCAGGCAGTTCGTCGAACGCCTGGCGTGGGCGCTCCGGCACTCAACCCGCGAGCAGCTGCTCATGTGGCGGGCGGCGCCGCGGGTCCGTCCACTGCTGGCCGAGCTGCCCGTGCTGCGGGACCGCCTGGACCCGGCGGGGGCGGGCTATGCGCTGCTTGAGGATATCGGCGTCGTGCCCGTTGTGGGTCTGCCGGCGGCCGATCCTGTGGTGGACGGCTCGGCGGCGTCTTCGGCGGATGCCGTTGCCGATGCGCCCGCCGTCGCAAACGTGGCGCCCGTCGCTCCGCCTGAACCGGCCCCGGTGCCGGCGGCCGACCGGGAACTTCTGGAGAGCGTGGTCAGCGACCTGGAAATGATGATCTCGTTCCACGCGGCGGGGGTCTCGACGGACGGGGCGCTCAAGTCCGTCGTGGCCGGGCTGCACGCCCGGCTGCAGGATCTCTCCGGGCCGGCTGCCTGGGCGGCACTCTCTGATCGGGAGCGGCGCCTCCTGGAGGAACACGACCTCATCCCGCCGGTCGTGCGGCACGCCCGGCGGGCGGCGGCACTGAAACGGGAAGGAGTGCCGGCATGACCTCCTCCTTGCTCACATACGAAGAAGCGCAGTCGGAATTGAACATCAAGCGCCGGCAGCTGTTCAACCTGCTCCAGGGCGGCGCGCTTCGGCGCGGCGTCTTCCCGGATCGGCGGATGGCGAACGGCCGCCGGCAGCCGGGAGTGACGCGCGCCAGCCTGGAGCAATATCGCAGACGTCGGGATGGTGCGGCCGAAGACGGGGGGCCGTCGGCCGGCCTGGCGGCGGATCTGCGCCGGCTCCAGGCGCGCCTGGCCGCACAGACGCGAGGCAATCCGATGCGCCAGGCCGAGGCCCTGCTGGGGATCCAGCGCCTGATTGAGCGAATGGGGGCCGGCGGTGGATGATCTTCTATACGAGCGCGTGCAGCACGGGGGCCGCCTGGCCGGCACGTCGCACCCGAGCCAGGCGGCGCCGAGCGACAACGCCTATTGGCTGTTCCGGCGCGGCTCGCCGCATGAGGCGTCGCCGGCCCCGCGCCGGCCCCTGAGAACCGGCCGCGCACGGGTGGTGCAGGACGGCTGCAGCGCCCTTGCAGCGGCCCTGCATGTCGAACCGTACGGCGCCGTGGCCTGGCTGGCCGGGCGCCTTCAGGTCAGCAAACAGGCCGTCCGCGTCTGGGCGGACACGGGCCACGGCGCGCGGCGGTTCGTCGCCCGCGTTGCCGACTTAGTTGAGCTTTTCGAAGGGAGGGCAACGTTATGAAATCCGGAATAGTCGAGTGGCGGCGGCAGATCCTCGCGGATCGAGAGCGTGAGGCGCGCCAGCGCCAGGGCGTTGAAGACGCCGAACGAAACCGCGCGGCCCAGGCCGGGCGGCCGGCGATCTTCCTGGAGGAAAACGGAACCTACCTGTCCGTCGAGTGGATCCATCACAAGTGGTTTGCGCGCGGGCGCGGCGGCGCAACCGTCACGGACATTACGCGCGTGCTTCCGACCGTGACGCGATACGATCAATTCGGCAACGCCCGCCAGTGCGTGCTGGCGCAGGACCTGGAGGATGCGTTCGACCGTGGCGTTGCCGGCCCGTCGTGGCTGGGCCGGGTCGAAGTCTTCGAGGTCCGAAACGTCGACTCGGACCTGACGGCCTGGGAGCAGAAGGCGCTCGACATCGTCGAGCGCTACGGAACCCGTCAGGAGACGAAACAGTCGGGCATGCGCGCACGGTTCCACGGCGCCCGCATGGGCGGCCACCGGTCGGACGAAGCATGGGCCTGGCCTGGCGAGAAGGGCGTACACGAGGTCGGCAATCTGGAAGGCATCCTGCGGGATCACCCCTTCGAGATCGGCTTCGATCATCACACCGGCTCCGTGCTCTGGCTGCGCTCCCTCGGCAAGCAGACCCGCGCGCCTCGGGAAGATCGGGCGTCCGGCGAAGAGCCCGCCCCGGTGCGCCAGGCGTTGCGCCCGTCCTCCGGCGTGCCGGAGATCCCGTTGGACGGCGGCGCCGATCCGGACGACGATACCGAGTCCGTCGAGCCCGGCCCGGCCCGCCGTTTCGCGCGGGCATCGGCCCGGAAACATGCGGACGCTAAGGAATAGGTCAGATGCGTGACAGGCCACAAGCAGCTGATCGATTGGCCATCGAGCGCCCGGCCTGGGTTTCGCGATCCAGACGGACCGGCGCGTGGGCTGCTCATCGATTGTCTCTTTCTGTCCGCCGGGGAGCGGGCGCGGCTCACCGCGCCCGCCTTCCGGTTCTGTGAGGGATGAAACATCATGTCTGACACCGTGACAGTGACCCGCGCCGTGCTCGAAGACCTGGCGGCCCTGATGGGCGCCGCCCTGGCCGATCCGAACGAGCTGATCCGCCAGGCCGTCGACCGCCTGGGCGCGGCCTCGGCGCTGCGCGACAATGCGGCCTTCCGCGCCGGCTTGGGGCCGAAGGTTGACGACCGCCAGCTCCTGGACGAGATCGCGGTGCTGGCCCGCCTGGCGGCGGAGGATCCGGCGCGCCGGCTCGTGTTCGACGCCATCGCGGACGGGCGCATCGCGGCGGCCAGCGGCGGCTGGTGGCTCAAGCAGGCCCGGCAGGATCTGGAGGCCGTCCGCGCCGCCCTGGCCGGCTTGCCGCGTTCATTCAAGCCTCAATTCCCCTCCGGGAGCCCGGCTGTTTCGACGGAATCGGGGGCCAAATGACAAGGACGCGGGAACAACGGCTGCAGATCGGTTTGGACGCCCTGGAGGCGATGCGCCGGGAGATCGGCGCGGGCGCCGATGTCTCTGCCGAGGACGTGTTGGCGCGCGTAGCGGCCCAGCTCGCAGCTCGCAGATCGGCGCCGTCTGTAGCACAGCCGCCCCCGGCTGTGTCGGCGCCACAGGCGCCGCCGGCGCCGGCGCCGGCACCACAACCGGCCCCGCGCCTCCGCCTCCCGCGCGAATCGCTCTTCGCCGTCAGTGCCGAGGGGCGAATCGCTCTTCGCCGTCAGATAGCAGAGTGGAAGGAATAGGATCATGGCCAAAGAGTTTAAGTTCTCAATCCTGGCATCGTTCAGAGACGCCGCGTCCGCCGGCCTGAACAAGCTCCGGCGCGGCCTGCTCGACGTCGGCAAGACGGCCGGCAACATCGGCGGCGGGCGCGTGGGGGCGGCCCTGGCCCAGGGCGGCCCGATCACCGGCTTCCTCTTCGGCGGCCTGGCCGCCGGCGTCAAGGTCGCCACGGGCCTGCTCAAGGGTCTGGTGGGCGTGGCGCGGGGAGTCGTGGGCGGCATCGTGTCCGCCTTCCGTACGCTGATCAGCACACTGGCCTCCGTCTTCCGCTCGGTGGTCTCGACGGTCTCAGACATCCTGCGCGGCCTGGTCAAGACGGCGGCGGTGATCGGCATCGGGATCGGCGCGGCCATCGGCTGGCAGATCGTGAAGGGCATCAAGGATAACATGCAGCTGGCAGATATCCGCGCAGTCCTGCGGCGGCTGCTTGGTGATGCGGCTGCAGAGGCCGAGCGGTACGCCGAGGCTTTGAGCTTGAAGACGCCGTTCACGCCGATGCAGATGGTACAGGCCGTCGTCGGCCTGGCGGCGGTTCAGGCGGATTACAGGCGGTTTCTCGGGGATCTGGCGGATTGGGCCGCCGGCGCACAGAGGCCCTTGGAAGAGATCGTCATGATCTTCCAGCGGGCGCAGGTCGGGCAGTTCGGCGAGGCGATGGAGGGCGCCCGGCGCGCGCTCATCTCGATGAAGGACCTCCAGGCGCAGGGGGCGACCTTCGCCGGCGGCGGCATGTTCCAGGGCAGCCCGCAGGAGTTCGTCAACGCGCTGATGGGCGCGGTGCGCACGCGGTTCCGTGGCATGGCCGGACAGGCCGCAACGGAAGGCAGCGGCGTTGTGTCCACGTATCGAGGCATCGTCGAGGCCCTGCGCAAGGCGGTCAGTAAGCCCTGGTATGATCGGTTCATTGAAGGGCTCAAGCAGATCAACGCATGGCTCCTGAAGGTTGCCGAGAGTGAGACCTGGCAAGGCATCGTGACCTGGTCGGACCGCGTGGCCGTTGCGCTGGATCGGGGCCTGCGGCGCAGCCTGGAGTGGCTGACCACGCGGGACTGGTCGTTCGACAACCTGAAGGCGGCGCTGTCCGACCTGGCAGGGTTCGTGCGCTCGCAGCTGGGCACGCTGGCC
>JAAYEJ010000035.1 GCA_012728835.1 Candidatus Brocadiaceae bacterium
GACGTCCAGCGCCGGACCACCCCTGGCGCCAAGGCTACCAGAACATGCCCGCGCATTTATAGCTGCGGCAACAACCGGACATTTCTATCTGCCGTGTATAGCGGACATTTCTATCTGCGGTTGACAGTGGCTGTCGTTCAGCTTGACAGGGGCCTTCTGGCGGATTAGATTAGGGGAACCTGCCGATCGGGGCGTGGCTCAGTCTGGTTTAGAGCGCTGCGTTCGGGACGCAGAGGTCGGCGGTTCGAATCCGCCCGCCCCGACCAGCCTCGCCAATGGCGAGGCTGGTAGAGCAGGAGAGAGGGGGAAGTAGAGAGGAGAGCCAACGGCCAAACAGCCGGGCAGCGCCAAGGGCCTCGCCGATCGAATGAAGTGCCCTCTCCTGCGGTCTCCTTTCCACTCACTACTCTCTGTCGTCTGCCTTGTCCGGGGAGCCCGGAATGCCCTTCGCCTTCGAGAAGCTCCTCGTCTACCAGAAGGCCGTTGACTTTGCTGACCGGATTGCCGCACTGACCGAGCAGCTTCCCGGCGGCCATGGCTTCCTCGCCGACCAACTGAACCGTGCCGCCCTCTCCATCCCCGCCAACATCGCCGAAGGCAACGGCCGCTTCACGAAGGCCGACCGCAGGGACTTCTTCGGCATCGCCCGCTGAGGATATGCGGCTCCGCCGGATCGAGATACAGCGCCATGATGGGTGCGAGGAGTATCTGGGAAGGTTCAGACGAGCGCCAGGCGCCCCGACCATTCCCGCCGCCCGGCGGGAACGGTAGAGCAGGAGAGCAGTAGACAGGAGAGAGTAGAGAACGCTAACGAACGGCGGCACGGCCAGGGCGCGCCAGCAAGGCCGGAGTCCGCTCTTCTGCGGTCTCCTTCCTGCTCTCTACCTTCTGCCGTTGGCGGTGGTCGGGGTCGTGAACGCGGCTGCGATCAGCGCGAGTGCTTCCTGGGGAGGTCCAAACGAGCGTGCCTCACACTGCGTAGCCTTGGCGAACCCGCGACAGTCTCTGCCTCCCGCCGCAACCGTTCGAATACGCACGCTCCAGCGGGCGTAGATGAACAGGGCGGTTGCCTCCGACGCCCGGGCCGCGTATGCTGCCCCCGGAGTACAGTCCTGTCGCCAGGGAGGACCCCATGTGGATCTGGATCATCGCGGCCGTGGTGCTGCTGCCCGGACTCGTCTTCGTGCTGCTCTACAACGGCCTCGTGTTCAAACGCAACCGCGTTGAGAGCGCCTTCTCGACCATCGACGTGCTGCTGAAGAAGCGCTACGACCTGATCCCGAACCTCGTGGCGACCGTCAAGGGCTACGCGACGCACGAGAAGGAGGTCTTCAGCGAGATCACGCGCCTGCGCGCCGAGGCCATCAAAGAGAGCGGCCACACCGATCGGTCCGTCGAACTGAACAACCGCATCAGCGAGCTGCTGTTCGGCATCATGGCCGTCGTCGAGGCTTACCCCGAGCTGAAGGCGAACGAGAACTTCCTCCATCTCCAGCGCTCCCTCAACGAGGTGGAGGAGCAGATCAGCGCCGCCCGCCGTGCCTTCAACGCCGCCGTCATGGACCTGAACAACGCCGTGCAGATGTTCCCCAGCAGCGTCGTGGCCGGCATGACGGGGTTCGGCCCGCGGCGGTTCTTCGAGGCAACGGGCGTCGAGCGTGCCGTGCCCTCGGTGGCCGGTCCCGACGGAGGCGAACCATGAGCGGCACCGGCGAAACCGACGGGCGGACGGCGACGGAGGTGACCGTCGAGGGGTTCGAGCAGTTCTACCGGACCGAGCTGCGTCCGGTACTCGAGGAGCTGGAAGGGCGCCGGAGGCGCGTGCTGCAGACCGGCGCGATCGCCGCGGCCGCGGTGCTCGGCGGCGGCGCGCTGGCGGTAACCGCCGGGCTCTCCGGAGCATCCGGGAATGCCCTGCCGTTCCTCGTCGTCGGAGGTGTCGTGGGGCTGATCGTTGCCATCGCGTGCGTGTCCGCTGCCTCCCGGCGCTACACGAAGGAGTTCAAGGAGCGCGTGATCGGCGCCATCGTCCGGTTCTGCGATCCGGGGCTGCACTATGAGCCGGCAGGCTCCATTCCACGCGACGTCTTCCGGGGCAGCCGGATCTTCCAGCATTCCATTGACCGCTACAGCGGCGAGGACTGCGTGCGGGGCACGGTGGGCGCTACGGCCGTGGAGTTCTCCGAGCTGCACGCCGAGTACAAGACCACCTCGACCGACAGCAAGGGGCACACACAGACCCACTGGCACACGATCTTCCGCGGCCTGTTCTTCACAGCCGACTTCAACAAGCACTTCCGCACGGCCACGGTGGTGCTGCCCGACGTGGCGGAGCGGGCGTTCGGCTGGCTGGGTCAGAAGCTGCAGGGGCTCAGCATCGGGCGCGCGGATCTGGTCAAGCTCGAGGATCCGGAGTTCGAGCGCGAGTTCGTCGTGTACGGCGAGGACCAGGTCGAGGCCCGCTACATCCTCTCGACGAGCCTGATGCAGCGCATCCTCGAGTTCCGCCGCCGCGCCGGCTGCCGCATCTCCCTCTCGTTCGTCGGCTCCAGGGTGTACGTGGCCGTGCCCTGTTCACGCAACATGTTCGAGCCCCGGCTTCTGCGCGGTGCGCCGGACCTGAAGGCGGCGACGGAGTATCTGCGGGACCTCCAGTTCGCACTCGGCATCGTCGAGGATCTGGACCTGAACACCCGCATCTGGTCCAAGCAGTAGCGCGGCCCCGCCGCTACTCGTCGGCCGGCGCCTTCCGCGTCTGGAAGCGGTAGTTGGGCCGATGGTGGGGATCCGGCTCGCCCACGGTCGCCCAGCGCTCCCGGCCCATCGCCATGACCTCGTCCAGCCAGCTTCGGTTCTCGGCCACGAGGGCGATCCGGCCCACCAGCTCGTCCAGCACCTCCTCCACGTCGCGTTCGGCCGCCCGCCGGATGTAGGTCGACAGCATGGCCCTGACGCGCCGGCGCCACGTCTCGCGGACGAACGCCTCGTCCTGGAGCCAGGCGTCAAGCTGGGCGTAGTAGGCGGCCAGTTGCTCGCGTTCGGAGCCTTCGAGCACCCGGGGGCGCTCCAGCGGAGGCTGCCCGATCAGGCAGGGCACCCGGTCGAAGGAGCGCACGCCGCCGGCGTCCACGTCGATCAGGAGCACGAAGCTCTCCCCTGAGTGCGGCAGATGGCGGCCAACGTAGGAGTCCGTGTGCACGCCGAAGACGAAGTTGCCGAGCGAATAGGCGATCAGCGAGCCGTCCACCATCTCGATCCCCTGCGGCACGTGCGGATGGTGTTCCAGGAGGATGCGCGCGCCCGCGGCGGCGATGCGCCGCGAGTTGGCGATGCGGGCCGGCGCGGGCGTGGGCTCGAACTCGAGGTCGGCGTGGATGGACACGACCAGCACGTCGACGTCGCCCCTGTGCCGTTCGACGTCTTCGAGCACCGTCTCGAGCGTGTAATAGGCCGGGCCGGGGTTGGTCGCCCCGAGCGTCCAGTTGCCGTCCTCCACGTAGCAGAGGAAGCCGAAGGTCAGGCCGCCGCTCTCGACCACCTGGAGGCCGCGGGCTTCCTCCTGCGAGAAGCCGACGCCGCCCGTGCAGATGCCCGCCTCGCGCAGGCAGGACCGGGTGTGTTCGAAGCCGAGCGTGCCCGCGTCGAGGATGTGGTTCGCGGCCAGGTTCAGGAAGTCGAAGCCGGCCTCGCGGAGCGCGGCGGCGCCTTCCGGGCCGGGCACGACCGAGAGCGCCGCGGCCGGATCGAGCCGGTCCTGGGGGAAATCGGGCGGCAGGAACGGGAACTCGAAGTTGCCGAACAGGATGTCCGCGCGGTCCAGCACCGGCTGTGCGGCGGCAAAGGGCCAGTCCATGCCCTCCACCTGAAGGAAGTCGCGGATGCCCGAGTGAAACGCGATGTCGCCTACGGCCCCGAGAGTCGCCATGCTGTTCCTTCCTCCCTCTGGTGGCCCGCACCGCGCAGGCGGACGGGCCGGCCCAGGTCAACGTGCATGCGGAAACGGCCGGGCGGTCATTCCGCGCCGGCCGTGCCGCAACTCAGACGACCGAGTCAGAAGGCACCGTAGTTCATCACGAGCTGGTAGACGGCTTCGTCGATCGTCTCGCGGATCGCCAGGTCCATGGCGTTCGTGATCTCGAAATCGCCGTACAGGCCGTGGGCTCGTCCGCTCAGGCCGGTCTGGGCAACCTTGCGGCGCACGTCGATGCTGTCGAGCACCACGCTGTCGGCAGCGTTGATGATGCGCATGTCCAGCCCGACGCTGGCCGTCACGCGGCGGGCCTCCAGGCCGTAGTGCCGGCGTCCGTAACCGATCGTCCCGCCACTGCCTTCGTCGAGTTCCGTCACCGCCCCGGCGAAGATCAGGGCGGCGCCGGCCAGTTGCGTGCCCCCGGCCCCGCCCGTGGCCTGGCCCGACTGCTGCAGGGCTCGCTCGGTCATCACGTCGCTCAGAGTGGCGCGCTCGACCACGCGGAAATGCCCTGTCTTCACAAGAGCTGTGATCAGTTGGTCGGTCATCCCGTGGCTGATGGACAGTCCGTACGGGAAGCCGGTCTTGTTCTCGAAGCGGTAGACCGTCACCGTCTTCACGTTGGCGGGGTTCGGCGGGGGGATGCTGCGCAGCTTCTCGGCGACGCGGCTTCCCCTCGTCGTCGGCGTCGGGTTCATGAACTCGTCGATCGCCTCACAGCCCACCAGGGCCATCGCCACAACGACAGCCGTCATCGCGATCCAGGTCCTCATCGCCTTCTCCCCTCTATCGTCCGGTCGGTGTGCCGTCACCGCCCCGTCCATTCTACACCGCGGCTCCCGGCGCTTCACGCTCAAGTCCCGGGCCTGGCCGATGCGCTGGAACGAAGGCCGTGAACATGCGACGATGGTTGCGCCGACCCTCTTGCGGGGTGCGATGCCATGAGTTCGATCCGGAATTCGGGCAGAAGACGGCCGGGCCGGGGCGCGGTCCTCGTGCTCCTGCTGACGGCTTACGCAGGGCTGGCGGTCTACTTCCTCCGCGTGCTTCGCATGGACACCGTATACAATCACTTCGCCTACGTGCCGATCGTCCTGGCCGGCGTCTGGTGGGGACGCCGCGGGGTCCTGACGGTCATCCCTCTGGGTCTGATCATGGTTCTTCTGCGTGCCCGGGGCCTCGGCGTCGGGCCGGTCTGGGCGGATCCGGCACGGATGGCCTTCTTCACCGTCGTGGCCCTGACCGTGGGGACGATGGCCGAGCGGATCCGGGCCGGGCAGCGGAGGGCGCTGCAGTCCGAGGAGAAGTACCGGCTGCTGATCGAGGGCTCCCTGGCCGGCGTGATGGTCTACCGCGGGGACACGATCCTGTTCGTCAACACGCGCCTGGCCCGGATGCTCCGGTATGAGCCGGCACAGATGAGAGGCATGTCGCTCTGGGACATCATCCGGGAGGACCACCGGGAGTCGGTCCGGGAACTGCTGCGGTTGCGCGCCATGGGCGAACGGCCGGACCTGGTGCACGAATGCCGCTTCGTCCGCAACGACGGGGCGGCGTTCTGGGTGGAACTCGCCAGTTGCCCGACCCTCTACGACGGCCGCCCGGCCGTGATGGTCAACGTGCTGGACACGACCGAGCGCCACGAGGCCGAGCGCCGGCGCAGGGAGTTGTTCGAGCTGACGCGCCGCCAGGAGGAGCAGCTCGTGCATTCGACGCGGCTGGCGGAGTTGGGCGAGATGGCGGCCACCATTGCGCACGAGCTGAACCAGCCCCTCACGGGCATCAAGAACTACGCCCGGAACGCGACGTACATGATCGAGGAGAACGCCGGCACCACCGAGGAGGTCAACGAGAACCTGAGCCTCATCTCGGCCCAGGTCGACCGGGCGGCCCGCATCATCAACCGGATGCGCGAACTGGCCCGCCGGACCTCGCACACGCCCGCTCCCATGGACATCAACGCATCCGTGCGCGAGACGGTGGACTTCCTGATGCCGCAGTTCCGGCTCTCCAACGTGGAGCTGCGGCTGGAACTGGCCCCCACGCTGCCCCCCGTGCACGGCGACAAGCTGCGGCTGGAGCAGGTGCTTCTGAACCTGCTGTCGAACGCCCGCCAGGCACTCGAGGAGCAGCCCGTGCGCCGTCTCTGCGTGCGATCCTACGTCGACACGCGCGCGGACTGCCCGGTCACGATCGAGATCGAGGACACGGGCATCGGCTTTGCGCCCCACGACCGCGAGAAGCTGTTCCGGCCCTTCTACAGCACCAAGAAGGCCGGCCATGGCACGGGGCTGGGGCTCTCGATCTCCCTGAGCATCGTGCGCGACCATCAGGGGGAGATCGAGGCGGAGGGGACGCCCGACAAGGGGGCGAAGTTCACGGTGCGCCTGCCTGCGGCGACGACGTCCGACAAAACGGAGGCCCGCGATGCAGTCACCGCGTGATGAGGCGGAGACGACGGTCGTCGTTGTGGACGACGACGAGGCGGCGCGCTCGTCGATCGGCCAGATGCTGCGGCTCCGGCGCTACAAGGTGGAGGCGTTCGCCGCCGCCGAGGTGGCGCTGGCCTGGCCCGGCCTGGGGGCCGCCGCCTGCGCGGTCGTGGACGTGAAGATGCCGGGCATGGGCGGCGAGGAGTTCCTGGCCGAGGTGCTCCGGCGCTCCGGGCCGCCCGTCATCCTGATCACCGGGCACGGCGACGTGCCGATGGCCGTGCGCTGCCTCAAGGCGGGGGCCTACGACTTCGTGGAGAAGCCCTTCGAGGACGCCGTGCTGCTGGCGTGCGTGGGCCGCGCCGTCGAGAAGACGCTCCTGCGCCATGAGGGCGAGCGCCTGCGTCGGCGCCTGCTGGACCTGGCCCCGGAGGAGGAAGGGCGGTTCGGCATGGTCGGCCGCAGCCCCCTGATGGGAAGACTCTTCCAGCAGATCGAGGTCGCCGCCGGCTCCGACGCCCAGGTGCTCATCGTGGGCGAGACGGGCGTGGGCAAGGAGCTGGTCGCCCGGGCCGTCCACGAACTGAGCGGGCGCCGCGAGGGACCGTTCGTGCCGGTCAATGCCGGCGCGTTGCCCGAGTCCATGGTCGAGAGCGAGCTGTTCGGCCATGCGCGGGGCGCCTTCACCGGCGCCGACCGCGGCCGCGACGGCAAGCTGGTCGCCGCCTCGGGCGGAACGCTCCTCCTGGACGAGATCGAGAGCCTCTCGGAGCGCGCACAGGTGGGGCTCCTGCGGGTGCTGGAGGACGGCCTGGTCTACCCGCTGGGTATGGACGAACCGCGCCGTGTCAACATCCGCCTCCTGGCCACCTCGAAGGTCGACCTGCACGAGCACGTGCGTGAGGGCCGCATCCGGGAGGACTTCCATCACCGCCTCGTGGTGCTGACCATCCACGTGCCGCCGCTGCGCGAGCGCGCCGAGGACATCCCGCTCCTGGTGGCGGCCTTCGCCCGGGCGGCCTCCGAGGCGCACAACTGCCCCCTGCCCACAATCCCCGATTCCGCCCTGCAGGCCATGGTCGGGCACCAGTGGCCGGGCAACGTCCGCGAGCTGAAGCACGCCGTCGAACGCATGGTCATCACGGCCTGCGACGGCGTCGCCGGCCCGTTCATGGTCTCCGACCTCGGCGAGGGCCGGCGGCTGCTCTCCCTGCCGCCCGGCCCCGGACGCCTGCGCGAGGCCCTGGAGCAGACCGAACGCGTCGTCATCGAGTCGGCCCTCCGCGAGCACGACGGGGAGGTCAGCGCCGTGGCGCGCGCCCTGGGCATCTCGCGGCGCGCACTCTACGAGCGGATGCGGCAGTACGGCCTGCGCCGCCAGGACTACCAGGAGTGACCGCCCGCCGGCCTGTGGGCAGATCTCCCGCGGGGGATCTGTGCCCATGCGCCCTCTCGGGCGTCGCCCCGGCCCTCAGAGGGGGCGTCCGGCCCGCGCCCCCGCTTTCGATGGTGCGACGCCGCCCCGGCCCGACCCTCACCCCCTCCTTCCGCCGCCCGTCGCAACATGCTTCCTTGCCAGGTGTTAAGACACCCCCGGCGGGCGAGCCGGCACGGCATGACGTTTGCTCGTCTGAACGGCCGACACGGAACCTCTTCTGCGTGATTGCACGCCCATGAGAATCCAAGACCTGTCGGAACGGATCGGCGCCCGCATCGTGAGCGGCGAGGCCACCCTGGAGGTGAGCATCGACGGGGTGTGCGCCGGCGATCGCATCAGCGACCTGCTGGCCCAGGCATCGAGCAGTTGCCTGCTGGTGACGAACCTGGTGGGGCCGTCGCTCCTGCGGGTGGCGGAACTGATGGACGTGCCGGCGATCTGCCTGGTGGGCGGCATGGAGGTCGAGCCCGTGATGAAGAAGACGGCCGAGCAGCAGGGGCTCGTGCTTCTGGTCTCCCCGTGCGACATGTTCGAGACGTGCGGCCGGCTCTACCGGGCCCTGAAGGACGAGGCATGAGCAGGGCCTGCTACAAGATCAAGGGCGGCGACTTCGAGCGGGGCGGCACCGCCGCCAGCGGCCTGAAAGAGGCGCTCAAGCGCATCGGGGCCGAGCCGGCGGCGATCCGGCGGGCCGTCATCGCTGCCTACGAGGCCGAGATGAACGTCGTCATCCATGCGCATTCCGCGCTGATGTGCGTCCGGATGCACAACCACCAGGTGGACGTCGAAGTGGACGACCGAGGGCCCGGGATCCCCGACATCGAGCTGGCCATGCGGGACGGCTACTCGACCGCGCCGCCCGCCATCCGCGAACTCGGATTCGGCGCCGGCATGGGCCTGCCCAATATCAGGAAGAACTCGGACGCGTTCAGCATCGAGTCCACCGTGGGCCACGGCACACGCGTGCGCTTCAGCGTGACCATGCGCCAGCGGGAGGGCGTCCGGTGGGAGCGCAACAGCCTGCGGATCGTCGGCGAGGCCTGCACGCACTGCCTCCGGTGCCTCCAGGCCTGCCCGACGCGGGCCGTGCGCGTGCACCGCGACGGCCCGCAGGTGCTGAGCCACCTCTGCACGGACTGCACCAACTGTGCGCGGGCCTGCCCGTCCGGCGCCATCACGGTCGACGTGCCCGACGCGCTGCCGGCCCGCCCGACCGGCACGATCATCGTGCCGGTCGCCTTCATGGTGCAGTTCGGCGACAGCGCCACCCCGGAGGACGTCGTGGACGCGTTGCGCGAGATCGGGTTCGGCCAGGTCGTTGTCGCTTCGGCGGCGCGGCGCGCCCTGCGCGAGGCCTGCCTGGAGTGGGCGAGCCGCGAGGCGGCCGCCCGGCCGGTCATCTCGCCGACCTGCCCCGCCGTCGTGAACCTCATCCAGGTGCGATTCCCCTCGCTCATACCCCACGTCGCCCCCTTCCTGCCGCCCCTGGAGGCGGTGGTCCACTCCACGCGGGGCGAGGGCTGGTTCATCCCGCTCTGCCCGGCGCACTGCACCGCCGTGGCGGGGGCCGCGGCGCCGTCGCTGCGGCTCACCTCGCCGGCAGCCGTCCGACGGGCACTCAGCCCCATCCTGGCCAGAACCGCAGGGCCGGCGCCCGCGCCGCGCTGGGCCGCCCCGCCGCACGAGGCCCCCTCGCCGGACGTCCTGCAGATCGCCGGCATGCACCACGTGATGAGGCTCCTGGACGGCATCGAGACGGGCCTGTACGGCGACCTGACCCTGGTGGAGCCCTACGCCTGCGAGTTGGGGTGCTTCGGCTCGCCGCTGCTGTGGGAGGACCCCTTCGTGGCGCGGCACCGCTGGCTGCACGTGGCCGACAGCTTCCGGGCGCGCGCGGCGGCCGTGCCCCGCCCCCGGGCCCTGGAACCCCGGGAAGGCGTACGGCTGGACCCCGACATGGATCGCGCCATCGCAAAGCTGGCGCAGATTGAGGAACTGGCCCGTTCCCTGCCGGGACGGAACTGCGGAGCGTGCGGAGCCCCCGACTGCACGACGTTCGCCGAAGACGTCGTGCTCGGGCGCGCCACGATCAACGGTTGCCACAACTACGTCGCCCCACGGGAGGACGCCGAGTGAAACTTCGTGAGATGGCCGAGAAGCTGTGCTTGAACTGCCTGACGCCGGACCTGGACCTGGAGGCCGGGCCCGACGTTGCCGGCGGGCATTCGTCCGACCTGCTGAGCGACGTGCTGGCCAACGCACCCGCCGGCGGCGTGCTGGTGACCATCCAGGTGCACATGAACGTGATCGCCGTGGCCTCCCACTGCGAACTGGCCGCCGTGATCTTCGCCGCCGGTCGCCTGCCGGACGAGGCCCTGCGGCGCAAGGCCACCGAGGAAGGAATCGCCCTGTTCAGCGCGTCCCGGTCGACGTTCGACGTCGTCGGCGCGCTCTATGCCGAGGGCCTTCGGGGACACGTCGGGTGAGGATATTCCGGATCGATCTGCACATCCACTCGGCGCTCTCCGCGTGCGCGGACGATGAGATGACGCCGCCGGCCATCGTGGAGGCGGCCCAGCGGGCGGGACTGGAGATGATCGCCATCTGTGACCACAACGCAGCGGGTAACACGGCGGCCATTCAGGCTGCAGCCGGTCCTTCGCCCGTCGTCCTCGCCGGCATGGAGATCACCACCGCCGAAGAAGCGCACGTCGTCGGCCTGTTCCCGTGCCCCGAGGCCGCCGAACGCGCGGCCGCCGAGGTCCGGGCCGCCCTGCCGCACGCCGACGCCCTTCGCCGCGGCGTTCCACGCCGCGGCTTCGGCGCCCAGCGGCTGATGACGCCGGACGGCGTCTGCTGCGGTCTGGACGACGCGCTGCTCTCGGCCGCCTCCGCCCTGTCCCTCTCGGACGCGGTGGACGTGGTGCGCCGTCATGGCGGCCTGGCCGTGGCGGCGCACGTGGACCGGCCGTCGTTCAGCGTGCCGGCGCAGTTGGGCATGATGCCGGCGGACGTCCGCTTCGATGCGATCGAGATCTCGGCGGCGGGCGCCAGGCGCGGGCGGGAAGCGGAGTTCGCCGCCCTGGAGCTGCCGATCCTGTTCGGCTCCGACAGCCACTCGCTGGAGGAGATCGGCGCGGCCTGCACCATGCTGCGGGCGGCCGAGCCGAGCTTCGCCGAACTGGCCCTGGCGCTACAGGCCCGTGCGGGACGGGAGGTCGGGCGTGCGTGACCTGAGCCTGCACATCCTGGACATCATCGAGAACTCGATCCGGGCCGGCGCATCGGAGGTCCGGGTCGTGATTGCGCAGGACGTGGAGGCGGACCGGTTGGCGATCTCCATCGAGGACAACGGGCCGGGGCTGGACGTGCCCGAGCACGTCGTGTTTGACCCCTTCTACACCACCAAGAAGGGGAAGCGCATCGGCCTGGGGCTGAGCCTGTTCCGCGAGGCGGCCATCCAGGCCGGCGGCGGTCTGGAACTCTCCCGCTCCAGGCTGGGCGGGCTGGCCGTGGAGGCGGTCCTCGGGCTGAGCCACGTGGACCGGCCGCCGCTGGGCGACGTGGCCGGAATGGTCTCGGCCGTCGTGTGCACGAATCCCGATCTGAAACTCTGGTGTACCTTTGCCGTCGTCCCGCGCCGGGTGACCGTCTGCGTGCGGGACGTGCTGCAGTCCCTGTCGCCCGGGGATCGGGCCGGGCTGGCCGTCGCCCGCGCCGTGGCGGAACGGACCCGGCAGGCCATCGCGACCCTCGAGTTGTTGCCCTGAGCGTTCATGCACCCAGGAAGGGAGCCGTACATGTGCGACGAATGTCAATGTCGATGTGACGGGGAGCCATCGCAGGACGAGCTCCTGGCCCGGCTGGACGAGACGATCGCGGAGTACGCGGGCAGGCCGGGCGCCCTGATCCCCGTCCTGCAGATCGCGCAAGGCATCTTCGGCTATCTGCCCGAGGCGGCCCTCAAGCGCGTCAGCCTGGCCTTCGGCAAGTCATACAGCGAGGTGGCCGGCGTGGCCGGGTTCTACTCCTTCTTCGCCACGCAGCCGCGGGGCAAGCACCTGATCCGCGTCTGCCTGGGCACCGCCTGCTACGTGCGCGGCGGCAAGAGGGTGCTGGAGGCGCTCAAGGACGCCCTGGGCATCGACGTGGGCGAGACGACGCCGGACCGGCAGTTCACCCTGGAGGTCGCCCGCTGCTTCGGCGCCTGCGGCCTGGCGCCGGCTATCATGATCGACGAGACGGTGCACCATAGGGTGCGCGCCCTGAAGGTGCAGGAGATACTGGACCAGTACCGCGAGCCCGCCGCCGCGGCGCCGACAGGAGAAGAACCATGGTAGAACGCATCCGGAACCCCAAAGACCTGGCCGCCCTGCGTGAGCGCTCCGTGCGGGAGCAGCAACTGCGGGCCGGGGCCAGGGACGTGCGCGTGACCGTCCACATGGGCACCTGCGGCATCGCCGCCGGCGCCTCCGACATCCTCGTGTGCCTGATGGAGGAACTGGCGTCCGCCGGCGCCGAGAACGTCACGATCCACCGCTCCGGTTGTGCGGGCCTCTGCCAGCAGGAACCGATGATGACCGTGGAGGACGCCTCCGGGCGATCCGTCTGCTACGGGCGTCTGACGGCGGACAAGGTTCGTCAGGTCGTGCTGGAACACATCGTCGGCGGCCAACCCGTTGCCGATTTCACTGTCAGGACATAGAAGACCGGGGGAAGGGCAGAACCCATGGACTACACTCGCACGCACATTCTGGTCTGCACCGGCTCGGGATGCATCGCATCCGGCGCCCTGGAGGTGGTGGCCGCCCTGCGGGAGGTGATCGAGGATCTGGGGCTGGCGCCCGAGTGCAAGGTCATCGAGACGGGATGCCTCGGGCCCTGTGCCGTCGGGCCCGTCGCCGTGGTCTACCCCGAAGGCGTCTTCTACGAACGGCTGACGCCCGAGGACGCCCTGGAGATCGCCGAGGAGCACCTGCTCAAGGGCCGCGTCGTCGAGCGCCTGACCGCGCGCGGCGCGGCGGTCGGAGAGCGCGTGCGCAGCCTGCAGGACGTCCCGTTCTTCCAGCGGCAGGTCAAGGTCGTCCTGCGCAACTGCGGCGTCATCGACCCGCAGCGCATCGAGGAATACGTGGCGCGCGACGGCTACGCCGCCCTGAGCCGCGCCCTGACGGAGATGGCCCCCGACCAGGTCGTCGCCGAGGTCAAGCGCTCCGGGCTGCGCGGCCGCGGCGGCGCAGGCTTCAGCACCGGGCTGAAGTGGGAGTTGACCCGCAAGGCCCCCGGCGAGCCGAAGTTCGTCGTCTGCAACGGCGACGAGGGCGACCCGGGCGCGTTCATGGACCGCAGCGTCCTGGAAGGCGATCCGCACAGCGTCCTCGAAGGCATGGCGCTGGCCGCCTACGCCGTCGGCGCCTCGCAGGGCTACGCCTACGTGCGGGCCGAATACCCGCTGGCCGTGGAGCGGCTCGGGAAGGCCATCGAGCAGGCCCGTGCCTACGGCCTGCTGGGCAAGGACATCCTGGGCACCGGGTTCGACTTCGACGTGGAGATCCGCATGGGCTCCGGCGCCTTCGTCTGCGGCGAGGAGACAGCCCTGATGACCTCCATCGAGGGCAACCGCGGGGAACCCCGCCCGCGGCCTCCGTTCCCCGCGCAGAAGGGCCTCTGGGGCCTGCCCAGCCTGCTCAACAACGTGGAAACCTACGCCAACGTGCCCGTCATCCTGCTCAAGGGGGCCGACTGGTTCGCCTCCATGGGCACGGAGAAGAGCAAGGGCACGAAGGTCTTCGCCCTGGCCGGCGCCGTCAACAACACGGGTCTGGTCGAGGTGCCCATCGGAACCCCCCTGGGCGAGATCATCTACGATATCGGCGGCGGCGTGCCCGGCGGAAAGCAGTTCAAAGCCGCCCAGGTCGGCGGGCCGTCCGGCGGCTGCATCCCCCGCCAGCACCTGAACGTCCCGGTCGACTATGAAACCCTGACCGAGCTGGGCGCCATCATGGGCTCCGGCGGCCTGGTCATCATGGACGAGGACACGTGCATGGTCGACGTGGCCCGCTTCTTCCTGGACTTCGTGCAGGACGAGTCGTGCGGCAAGTGCACGCCCTGCCGGGTCGGGACCAAACGCATGCTCGAGATTCTCACGCGCATCTGCGAAGGCCGCGGCGAAGAGGGCGACATCGAGAAGCTCCAGGAACTGGGGCAGACGATCAAGGACACCGCGCTCTGCGGCCTCGGCCAGACCGCGCCGAACCCCGTGCTCTCGACGATCCGCCACTTCCGCGACGAATACGAGGCCCACATCCGCGACAAGCGCTGCCCGGCCGGGACGTGCGCCGAACTCGTGCGCGCCCCGTGCCAGAACGCCTGCCCAGCCGGCGTCAACGTGCCCGGCTACGTGTCACTCATCGCCGAGGGACGCTACGCGGAGGCCCTGCGCCTGCATCGGGAACGCAACCCGTTCGCGTCCGTCTGTGCGCGCGTCTGCTTCCATCCCTGCGAGTCCAAGTGCCGCCGCAGCACGCTCGACGAGCCGGTGGCCGTTCGAGGGCTCAAGCGGTTCCTGGTCGAGCAGGAGGCCACGATCCAGACCCCGGAGGTCCGCGAGAACGCCGATAACGCCGCCCGCAAGGTCGCCGTCATCGGCGCCGGGCCGGCCGGCCTCTCGTGCGCCTACTTCCTGGCCCGCATGGGATACCGGCCCCTGGTCCTGGAGGCCGAGGACACGCCCGGTGGGCTGCTCGTCCAGGGCATCCCCGCCTACCGCCTCCCTCGCAACGCGCTCGAACGCGAGATCAACATGATCCGCCGCATGGGTGTGGACATCCGGACGGGCAGGCGCCTGGGCGTCGACTTCACGCTGGAGCAGCTCCGCAAGGACGGCTGCGAGGCGGTCTTCCTCGGCGTGGGTGCGCCCGCCGGGCAGCGCCTGAACCTGCCGGGGGCGGATGCCGCAGGAGTGACCGACGCCCTGACCTTCCTTCGAGACTACAACGTGACCGGCGTGGCGTCCGTGGGACGCAACGTGGCCGTCGTCGGCGGCGGCAATGCGGCCGTGGACGCAGCCCGCACGGCCCTTCGGCTCGGGGCCGAGTCGGTGAAGATCCTCTACCGGCGCACGCGGGCGGAGATGCCCGCCTACGAGGAGGAGGTCCTGGAGGCCGAACGCGAGGGCGTCCGCCTGGAAACGCTGGTGAACCCCGTCGAGATGGTCGTCTCGAACGGTCGCGTCCAGGGCGTCCGGTGTGCCCGGATGGTGCTCGGCGAGTTCGACCGCAGCGGACGCCGCCGGCCGGTTCCCTCCGACGACGGGCACTTCGCCGTCGAGTGCGACCAGGTGATCGTCGCCGTCGGGCAGGCGCTGCCCGTGGAGATGCTCAACGGCCTGGAGATCGAAACGACGCCCTCCGGGTACATCGCGGCGGACAGACGGACGGGCCGGACGTCCGTGCCGTGGCTCTTCGCCGGCGGAGACTCCGGCACCGGCCCCGCCAGCGTGGTGGAGGCGATCGGCGCGGGCGAACGCGCGGCCGTCGGCATGGACGGCTACCTGACCGGCCAGGAGCATGCCTTCTGGCGCGAGCCCTTGGACGTGGACACGTACTTCGACCCCGACGCCGATCCCGAGCCGACGGCACGGGCCCGGGCCAAGACGCTGGACGTGAGCCGGCGGAAGGGCAATTTCCAGGAAATCGAGCTGGTCTGGTCGGAGGCGGTCGCCCGACGCGAAGCGGCGCGCTGCCTGCGGTGCGACTACCGGGCCGAGGAATAAACGAAGGGAGACTCACCCGTCATGCCGACGATCACAATCGACAGTATCCGGACGGACGTTCCTGCCGGGACGACGATCCTCGATGCGGCCCGCTCGGTTGGGGTCGCCATCCCCACCCTGTGTCACCTCGACGGCGTGCACTCCGTCGGCGCCTGCCGCGTCTGTGTGGTGGAGGTGGAGGGCGCCAAGGCGCTGGTGGCCTCTTGCGTCATGCCCGTCTCGGACGGCATGGTCGTCCGAACCAACACCCGCCGTGTGCGCAATGCCCGGCGCACGGTGGTCGAACTGCTCCTCTCCGACCATGAGGGCGACTGCCAGACCTGCCATCGCAGCGACGACTGCGAGCTGCAGGCGGTGGCGCGGAGCCTCGGCGTCGACACGATCCGCTATCCCGGCGCCAAGAGGACCCGGATCGTGGACGAGAGCACGCCGGCCCTCACCCGCGATGCCGCCAAGTGCATCCACTGCCGGCGGTGCGTCACGATGTGCTCGGAGGTGCAGGGCATCGGCGCCCTCTGGCCGCAGGGCCGCGGCTTCGACACCGTCATCGGCCCGGCCTTCGCCTCCAGCCTGGACGACGTCGTCTGCGTCCAGTGCGGCCAGTGCTCGGCCGTCTGTCCCGTGGGTGCCATCAACGAGCACGATCAGATCGACGACGTCTGGCGCGCCCTCGACGACCCGGCCAAGCACGTCGTCGTGCAGACCGCCCCGGCCATCCGCGCGGCGCTCGGCGAGTGCTTCGGCTATCCCCCGGGCACCCTGGTGACGGGCAAGATGGTGACCGCCCTGCGCCGGCTCGGGTTCGACGCCGTCTTCGACACGAACTTCACCGCAGACCTGACCATCATGGAAGAGGGAACGGAGCTGCTCACGCGGCTGCGGGCGGCGCTGCTTGAGAAGCAGGACGTGGCCCTGCCCATGTTCACGAGCTGCTCCCCCGGCTGGGTGAAGTACCTCGAACACTACTGGCCGGACATGCTCGCGCACCTCTCGACGGCCAAGTCCCCGCAGCAGATGTTCGGCGCGGTGGCCAAGACGTACTATGCCGAGAAGATCGGATGCGCCCCCGAGGACATGGTCGTCGTGTCCGTCATGCCCTGCACGGCCAAGAAGTTCGAAGTCAGCCGGCCCGAGATGCGGGACAGCGGCGTGCAGGACGTCGACGTCGTCCTGACGACCCGCGAACTGGGGCGCATGATCAAGCAGGCCGGCATCGAATTCGGCTCGCTTCCCGACGGCGAGATGGATTCCCCGCTCGGGCTCTCGTCGGGTGCGGCGGATATCTTCGCCAATACCGGCGGCGTGATGGAGGCGGCCCTGAGAACCGCCTATGAACTGGTGACCGGCCGGCCGCTGCCGTTCGAGAACCTGCACGTCGAACCGATCGCCGGACTCGAGGGCGTCAAGGAGGCGTCCGTCGTGATTGACGGCACCCTGCCCGAGTGGAGTTTCCTGGAAGGTGTGACACTGAACGTCGCCGTGGCCCACGGACTGGGCAACGCACGGCGCGCCATCGAGCACGTCCGACAGAACCCCGCCGCCTACCACTTCGTCGAGATCATGACCTGCCCCGGCGGATGCATCGGCGGCGGCGGCCAGCCCCGCATGGTGAGCGACGACGTGCGCCGGGCGCGCATCGCCGCCATCTACCGCGAAGATGAAGGGAAGGAACTCCGCAAGTCGCACGAGAACCCGGCGATCCAGCAGATCTACAAGGAGTTCCTGTCCGCTCCCCTCAGCGAAAAGGCCCATCACCTTCTGCACACGCACTACACGGCCCGCACGCGAGTCTGACCGCAGGCGGGCGGCTCGTATCGGGAGGCGAGGATGAGGCACCAGCCGCCGCTCATCATGGTGGTGGACGACAATGTGCCGTTCCTGGACGTCGTGGAAGTCGTTCTGAGTTCCCGGGGGTACCGCGTCGCCTGCTGCACCGACCCGGACGATGCGCTGGCCAGGATCCGGGCCGAAAAGCCCCATCTGGTGGTGGCCGACGTGATGATGGCCGGACTGGACTCCGGGTTCTCCCTGTCCCGCCAGATCAAGGGGAACCCGGAACTGGCCGGCACGCCGATCATCCTCGTGACGGCGCTGACCAGCCGCCGGGGCTTCGACTTCACCCCCCGCACGCCGGAGGAACTGGCGGCAATGAACGCCGACGCCTTCCTGGCCAAGCCCGTCGCACCCGAAGCCCTGCTGCGAAAGGTGGAGGAGCTTCTGGCACGCTCTGCCGGCGCCGAGACGTCGGCACCGGATCCATGACATGACACCCGCAGCGCCCTCGCAGCCCCGGCGCTGTGCACGAAGAGGAGGCCCGGCATGCCGGCCCTGCCCACAATGACCCTCAGCCCCGGCGCCGTGGATTTCATCGACGACGCCCGGATCGAAACCCTCCTGCGCGGCGGCGAACCCGACCCCGCGCAGGTGCGCGACATCCTCGCCCGAAGCCTGTCCAAGCAGGACCTGGACCCCGCCGAGGCCGCCGTCCTCCTGCGCGTGCGCTCGCCCGAACTGGTCGAGGAACTCTTCGAGGGCGCCCGGAACCTCAAGCAGGAGATCTACGGCAACCGGATCGTGCTGTTCGCGCCCCTCTACATAGGCAATAAGTGCGTCAACGACTGCCTGTACTGCGGGTTCCGCCGCTCCAATCCCGAAGCGATCCGCCGCACACTGTCGCAGAACGAGATCCGCGCGCAGGTCGAGGCCCTGGTCAACAAGGGACAAAAGCGCCTGATCCTCGTCTGGGGGGAGCACCCCGACTACGATGCCGCGTTCATGGCGCAGTGCGTGCGCACCGTCTACGACACCCGCGTGGGGCGCGGGGAGATCCGGCGCGTAAACATCAACGCCGCACCCCTCGACGACGACGGCTATCGCGTCATGAAAGAGGCCGGCATCGGCACCTACCAGGTGTTCCAGGAGACATACCATCACGCAACCTACGCCGCCCTGCACCCGCCGCACACGCGCAAGGGCGACTACCTCTGGCGCCAGGACGCCCTGAGCCGGGCCTTTGAGGCCGGCCTGGACGATATGGGCATCGGAGCGCTCTTCGGCCTCTACGACTGGCGGTTCGAGGTGCTGGGACTGGTCAGCCATGCCCGCTACCTGCAGGATCGCTACGGCGTCGGCCCCCACACGATCAGTTTCCCGCGCCTTCGCCCGGCCTCCGGCCTCGTCTCCGAGAGCGCCCACATCGTCAGTGATGCCGATTTCCAGCGTCTCGTGGCCATCCTGCGCCTGGCGGTGCCCTACACGGGCCTGATCCTGACGGCCCGCGAGCAGCCCGCCCTCCGTCGGAAGGTCATGCCCTTCGGCGTCTCGCAGATCGACGCCGGCAGCCGCATCGAGATCGGCGGCTACACCGAGGTCGGAGACGCCCAGGTGATGGAGCGCGAGCAGTTCTCCCTGGGAGACATCCGATCGCTGGACGAGATCATGCGGGAACTGCTCGAGGACGGCTACATCCCCAGCTTCTGCACCGCCTGTTACCGCATCGGCCGCACGGGCGAGGACTTCATGGGGCACGCCAGGCCCGGCCACATCAAATACTGCTGCGAGCCCAATGCGCTCTCCACGCTGTCCGAATACCTGGCCGACTACGCGCAGCCGGAGACGCGCGCCGTGGGCGAGCGCCTCGTGGCCCGGACCCTTCAGGAGATGGCCGAGAAGCAGCGCCGCATCGCTGCCGACCTCGTCGAGCGCGTCAACGGCGGCGAACGCGACGTCTACGTCTGACCGGCGCCGTGCCCCGGCGTGTGCAAGGACGCGCACACGCCGCGCTCAGGATCCCGGAGGAGCCTCGCAGTGAATGCCGTCCCGCAGCCCCTGGGCCCGCTGGGCGAGGACGACATCCTGCAGTGGCTGCGCGAGGACGACGAGGCCCGCCTCGAAGACCTGTGGCGCGCCGCCGATGGCGTCCGGGCCGCGTGCGTCGGCGACGAAGTCCATCTGCGCGGCCTGCTGGAAGTCTCCAACCACTGCGTCCGCCGCTGCGCTTACTGCGGGATCAGCGCGCTGGTGCCCGGCGTGTCGCGCTACCGCATGTCAGAAGAGGAGATGCTGGCCGGCGCGCACCGAGCCCGCCGGCTGGGCTACGGAACGCTGGTCATGCAGTCCGGCGAGGACTACGCCGTCGAACGCGACCGGCTGAGCAGGGTCATCCGGCAGATCAAGGCGGAGACAAGGCTGGCCGTCACGCTGAGCCTCGGCGAGCGCCCGCAGGACGACCTGGCCGCCTGGCGCGAGGCCGGCGCCGACCGCTACCTCCTGCGGTTCGAGACCTCGGACCGCAGCCTGTATGAACTCCTGCATCCGCCCCACGCCGGGATCGTCTCGGACCGCATCGACATCCTCCGTCGCCTCCAGCGCCTGGGCTACGAGATCGGCGGTGGCGTGATGGTCGGCATCCCGGGGCAGACCCATCGGAGCCTGGCCCGGGACATCGCCATCTTCCGCGAGATGGACATGGACATGGTCGGCGTGGGACCCTACGTCGCCCACCCGGCCACGCCCCTCGGGTCCGGTGCCGTCCGCCCGCCCGACGTCGGCGCCGAACAGGCGCCGTGCACCGATCAAATGACGTGCAAGGTCGTGGCGCTGACGCGGCTCGTCTGCCCGGAGGCCAACATCCCCAGCACCACTGCACTCGGCACCGTTGCCGGCGAGGACGGCCGGGCGCTGGCGCTTCGGCGCGGCGCGAACGTCGTCATGCCGAACGTCACCCCCCCTGCCTACCGTGCCGCCTACAGCATCTACCCGGGCAAAGACACGTCGGTGGAAACGGCCGACGCCTGGCAGGAACGCTGGGGCGAACGCCTGGCCCGCATGGGCCGAACGGTCGGCACCGGGCCCGGGCACCGCCGCCGGCGCTTCTACCCCGACAGGAAGATGTAGCCGATCCGCACGTTGGTCAGCAGGCTCACGAGCGTGCTGATGCCGATCACGCTGCTCTCGGCGACGATGACGCCCAGGAAGAAGGCGCGCGCCCCGCGCAGCACGTGCCCGCCGGCGAACTTCAGAATCAGCACCTTCGTCAGCCAGCCCAGGAAGAACGAGAAGTAGAGCTGCGTGGCGCTCCACGAAGACGCCACCGCCAGCCCGAGCGGATGGATGGGCCACCAGTAGAACGTACTGCGCAGGATCGTCAGGGCGAACATGAGCCCTGCCCCCAGGAACATGCCCCCGTACGACGGGCCGGCCACCTGTGTCGGGTTCACAAGCATCGCGTGCACCCGGTTGAACAGCGACAGCGGATAGTCCTTCGTGCTGTGGATGTTGGGGATGTTCAGCGCGCCGCGATCGAAGTACACCCACCGGAGCGTCGAATACCCGGAGGCCACCATCGCCACCAGCAGCGTGATCAGGATGATCGGCACGAGCCAGCGACGGCCCCTTCGGAAGATCGACGAGATGCGGAACGCGTTGGCGACGTGCGGGCTGAAGGTCTCCCGAGAGTCATACGTCAGCAGCGCGTGCTGCACGTGGGCCACAACCACCGCAGGCCCCGTGAACGCCCGTCCACCCGTCATCTGGAAAAGCACCTCCGGCGGCGACCACGACTGCTGCGTGAAGAACAACCCGCCCTGCGCCACCATCCGGGCATGAACCAGCACCACCGTGAACTGCAGCCCCAGCAGCAGCAGAGTGCCCCAGAGGCTCATCTGGAAGTGATGGTACCAGACCACCATGCCCGTCAGGGCCCCCAGCAGCCCCCAGAAGGCCAGGCCGTAGCCCACCGGCTCGGCCGAATCGTCGACGTCCCGCCCGGCGCCGAAGGCCTTCCGGATCACCTGCCAGATGTGACGCCGCGCCATGTAGATCATGCAAACGGCAAACGCGATGAACGCGCCCGTCTGCTGGTAATACATGAACGGGCTGCTCGGCCCACCCGACAGCGGCCGCCCGAGGTAGAAGAACGTCATCACCTCGCCGACCCCGAACAGGTAGAAGAGCCAGATGCTCAGGGAGACGTCCGCAGGCACCAGGAAGGCGAACCCGATCGCGATCGGGAAGAAGTAGCCGTTGCGCATCCCCGTGCGTGCCCAGTCCGTGCCGCTGATGAACTGGCTGACGGGCAGCGCGGGAAGCCAGCCCGTCGGCGAGTCGAAGAACAGCGGGGCCAGCCGCACAAGCCCGAAGGCAATCGTCACGACCGCCCCGATGACGAACGGACGGTTCCGCATGAGCAGCGGCAGCCCCCAGCGGGCATCCTCGCCCGCCCCCTCCGTGAACTCCAGCGGAACACGCGCGACCGCATAGATCAGACGTTCATTGTCGACCCACTGCTTGCGCAGGATGCTGAACAGGAAGATCGTCGCCAGGTAATACAGCCAGATGTAGACCGCCCAGGTGACGATCACCGGCGTCAACTGCCCCCACGGCACACGCACGACCTCCCCCCGCCGCGTGCCCTCGTAGAAACGCTTGGCCACCGGCGACCGCCCGATCTTGCTCAGCAGAACCCCCTCCGGCGCCTGCTCCAGTATGCTGTCCTCCCAGAACAGGTCCGCGCGCTGTGACAGATACGGCGCCGACGTCGTGATCGGAAACCAGTACCGCATCAGCCCGCTGGCCGGCACCGTCGAGGCGACCAGCATCATCGAGCAGACGAGCATCAGCTCCGACTGCTTCAACGTCCATCGCCTGCCGAACAGCCGCAAAACGCTGTTGACGAGCAGGACCAGGAGCACGATGAAGAAGATCACGCCGACCGGGAAGTGATTGCCCGTCAGGTAGGTGTTGCCGACCCGGAAGTCGTTGATCGGCACCAGCAGGCACAGACCTGCGACGGCGGCCAGCCCGATGAAGAACGCGCGCCATGTCATGGGCGAGGCATTTCTGAAGCGGGTTCCCGACTCGTGACAACAGACCATGCAGAGTATAGACACGCCGCCCCGCAGAGTCAATCAGCACACCCCGGCGGCGTCCCGTCCGGCCGGCACGAATGCGAAATAAGGGCTTGACATGCAGGAGCGATATGTGTACAAAATGTGCGGAGGGGTGGCAGAGACGGGGAGGCAGGGATGGCGCGGCGCGCGTTCGTGTGCCTGCTGGCGCTGTTCCTGGGGCTCAGTGCGGTCGTCGCCCTGGCGGCCGCCCAGACGTTCGACGACGCCAGCGTGGGAGACCAGTTCATCCCCATCGTCCTGGAGATCGGCTGGGGCGTGGAGCTGGACAAAGCAAAGGTGCGGCTGCAGTACAGCGATTCGGACCCGGCAGGGGTCACGTACGGGGGGACCCCGCCCGTCTACGCCCTGCCGGCGGGATCCGGCGATCTGCCATCTGGACGAAGAACGCCGGGGAGGCGCGCGATGCACGCTCGGTCGCGGCCGGAGGCCACTACGTGCCGTCGGGCTCGTACGACCCGTCGGACCTGGGATTCGGGGAGCCGGGGCCCCGGGAAGTC
>JAAYEJ010000036.1 GCA_012728835.1 Candidatus Brocadiaceae bacterium
CTTCTCGAGCTGCGCCAGGCGCTTCTGGTTCGCCACGTAGTCCTCCTGCTGCGCGACGAGCTGACGCAGGCGGTTGGCGCGGTAGGTGGAGTAGTTGCCCTCGTAGGACTGGAGGCGGCCGTCCTCCAAGTGCAGTATGCCCTGCACGACGCGGTCGAGCAGGTAGCGGTTGTGCGAGACCATCAGGAGGGCGCCCCGGAAGCGCACGAGGAAGTCCTCCAGCCAGGCCACGCCCTCGTAGTCGAGGTGGTTCGCCGGCTCGTCCAGCAGGAGCAGGTCCGGCTCGGCCAGCAGCGCCTCGGCCATGCCGAGCACGTTCTTCTCGCCGCCGGACAGCGAGCCCACCTTCTGTTCGGCCCGACCGGCCAGGCCGAGGGCATCCAGCATCGCCTCGGCGCGCTGCGGAAACCCATGCCCTCCGATGCGTTCGAACGCGTCCGACGCCCGCTGATACGACCGCAAGGCCGCGTCCAGTTCGTCCTCGGCGGCCTCAGAGAGCCGAAGCTCCTGTTTGCGCAGGGCCTCGCTCAGCCGGTCGTGCTCGCGCAGGATGCACTGGGACACTGTCAGGTCATCGCCGTACTCGACGTGCTGAGGCACATAACCGATGCGGACGCCGCGGGGGGTCACCGCGTTGCCGTCGTTTGGTTCTTCCTGCCCCACGAGGATGCGGAGGATCGTCGTCTTGCCCGCGCCGTTCGGGCCGATCAGCCCCAGCTTCTGTCCGCTGCCGATCTGGAAGCTGACGCCGCGCAAAACGGTCTGCGGGCCGTAGGTCTTGGTGACGTTCTGGAAGTTCGCAAGCAACATGGGGCCAACTCCGACGCCCAAAACAGAAGAAGCCACGGTTCCCCGCGGCTTCGGCGGCAAGGCTCATGCGCAGCCACGGGGAATCGACGGAGCGGAAGCGCCAGCACATGGCGGGCGTACGTACAGGCCCACCACCTGCCCGCTCGTGCTTCCGATGCCGCTAACTCATCCCCGTGGCTCCCGACAGACGAAAAGGCGTGCCGACATGGTACGCGGTCCCTGCGCCGCCGTCAAGGCGGATCCGGACGAACACGGACACGCACGGCCCCCTCCAGCGTGGCGCACACAGTTCCACGCGGTCCGTGTCTGTCCGTGCCGGCCCGTGTGCGTCCGTGCCCGCGGGCCTGGCATCACGTCCTGTGGAACTGTTTGTCCAGTTCCGCGCGCGTCAGGCGGATGGTCGTGGGCCGGCCGTGGGGGCAGGTGTCCGCGTGTTCGGTCTCGTTGCGCTGCTCCAACAGGCGGCGGAGCTGCTCGGGGCCGAGCCGCTGGCCCGCCTTGACGGCGCCCTTACAGGCCATCATCTTGACGATCGTCTCCAGGCGTCCGTCGACCTTCCGCGCGCCGTCCGGCCCCTCCAACTCGTCCATCAGGTCCCGGAAGAACGTGCGCCCATCGAACTTGCCCAGCACCTGCGGGAACGAGCGCACGATGACAGTCCGCTCGCCGAACGGCTCGATCTCCATGCCGAACCGCGCCAGTTCCTCCGCCAGATCCATCACGGCATAGAACTCCGGCTGCGGCAGCTCCACCAGTTCGGGCACGAGCAGGCGCTGACTGGTCAGGGGGCCTTCGGTGAGGCCGGCGCGAATGCGCTCGTAGAGGATCCGCTCGTGCAGGGCGTGCTGATCGATCAGAAGGATGGCGTCGCCGGCCTCTTCGACGATGTAGGAGTCCAGAAGCTGGATGCAGTTGCCGAAGCGTGCGCGCACCTCGGGGGCCGGCACCGGGCCGGCGGGGCGCGGGGGCGGCGGCATCGGCCGGGACGGGGGCGCGGCGTGCGGGCCGCCGGAGGAGCGGGCACGGACGCCGGCCGGCGGCTGCGTCGGGGCGGGGCGCTGGAAGAAGTCCGTGATCGCCTGCCGCACCGCCTCCCCGTGTCCGGCCGCCGCGGGAGGCGCGTCCGCGCTCAGGGTGACTTGAGGCGTCAGGCTCGCGCCGCGCAGGGCCTCGCGGATGCCGCGCAGCACCTCGGCGTGGACCTGGCGCGAGTGCCGGAACTTCACCTCCATCTTCGTCGGATGCACGTTCACGTCGACCAGCGCGGGGTCCATCGTCAGGAACAGGAAGCAGACCGGGCGGCGTCCGGACGTCATCAGGCCGGAGTAGGCCTCGCCGATCGCGTGCAGGAGGGTCGCGTCGCGCACGCACCGGCCGTTGACGTAAGTGTACTGCATCTTCGCCGTGCGGCGGTCCACGAAGGGCGGCAGCACGTAGCCCTCGATCTCCAGCGACTCGGCGCGCACACGGAAGGGGATCAGGTGGTCGGCGATCTCGCGCCCGAAGAACTCGCCGATCCGCTGCGCGCGATCGGCCGCCGGCGGCAGGTTGAAGATGCCCCGCCCGTTGTGCGTGAGCACGAAGTGGAGGCGGTGCCGCTCCAGCGCCAGGCGCGTGGCCGCCTCGGTGACGTGCGCCATCTCCGTGGCCGTCGTCTTGAGGAACTTCTTGCGCACCGGCACGTTGTAGAACAGGTTGCGCACCTCGACCTGCGTGCCGACCGGCGCGCCGCAGGCCTTCACCGGGCTGACCACGCCCGCCTGCATCTGCACCTCGTGTCCCGAATCGCTGTCGGCCGTGCGGGAGACGATGCGTGCGTCGGATACCGAGCCGATGCTGGCCAGCGCCTCGCCCCGAAAGCCCATCGTGCGCACGCGGAACAGGTCGTCGTCGTCGGACAGCTTGCTGGTCGCATGGCCCACGAAGGCCAGCGCCAGGTCGTGGGCGTCCATGCCGCAGCCGTCGTCCACGACGCGCACCAGGTCTGCCCCGCCGTTCTCCAGGTGCAGCTCGATCCGGCCCGCGCCGGCGTC
>JAAYEJ010000037.1 GCA_012728835.1 Candidatus Brocadiaceae bacterium
GACTTCCCGGGGCCCCGGCTCCCCGAATCCCAGGTCCGACGGGTCGTACGAGCCCGACGGCACGTAGTGGCCTCCGGCCGCGACCGAGCGTGCATCGCGCGCCTCCCCGGCGTTCTTCGTCCAGATGCGCAGATCGCCGGATCCCGCCGGCAGGGCGTAGACGGGCGGGGTCCCCCCGTACGTAACCCCGGCCGGGTTCGAATCGCTGTACCCCAGCCGCACCCTGGCTTCGCTCAGATCCACGCCCCAGCCGATCTCCAGGACGATGGGGATGAACTGGTCTCCCACGCTGGCGTCGTCGGCGTTCTCGGGCGTGCCGTCCCAGTCGAATCCGTCGGCGAAGTCCGGTATCCCGTCCGCGTCGGCGTCACCCGTGTTCGGCGCGCATACCTTCCCGGGCTTGTCCGGATCGTTGGGCACGTCCTCCACGCTCTCCTCGTAGGCGTTCCTGGACGGCGGGCCGTACGGTCCGGCGTTGTTGTCGGAGTCGGCGTCCAGGTCGATCTCGATGTTCGTGGTGTGTACGATGTCGGTCGACGTCGGTCCATCCTCGCGGTGCAACACCGTGTTGAACTGCAGCGATAGCGCGATGTCGCATGGGCCGTCCTGCACGGCCTCGACCCAGACCTCGTCGGGTGGGGCCTTGTAGTGGGCGGTCCCGGGGGGTTCCGTGTCCTGTTCAACGTGCCATCCCCACGTCCGGTCCTCCCCGTTCATGGGCGTCGGGGAGTCTTCTTCCAGGAAGAACTCCACGGCTGACGCAGGATCCGCTTTCAGTTGCGCCACCCAGTAGGGGAAGGGATCGGAGGGGTGGTCCATGCGGATCGCGTTCAGGTCTTCGGGGAAGAACGCGATGTTGAGCCGGCGGCGCGGGTGGCCGATGGGGTCCACGACCAGAATGCCTCCCGGGACTTGCTCCTCACTGTCCGCGAGACCTTCGAGGGTCAGTTTTGCCGCGAAGATGTGGATCGGCTCGGAGACGGCCGTCGCGAAATCGCCGTCCAGCGTATACGTCATCGTCGCCTTGCCCGGGACGACCTCGTTGTCGGCGTCGAACTTGTAGACGGTCTTCGGGGTGTTCGTGGGAGGGATGGCAAACTGCCAGGCGAATGTTGCTTCTTCCGGCTCGTACGGACGGGGCCGCACGCCCAGGGTTGCCTGCTGACTATACAGCGGCACGTACTTCGGTATGCCGTACGGCGGATCGAGGAAGACCACCGAGACCCCGCGCCCGAGCAGCTCCATGCCGCCGCCGAGGCCGTCAAACGGCCCGACGCCGGTATCGTCGCAGAGGCCGATGAAGGCGTCGGGCGGCGCCTCCCGGCCGAACACGTCGAACGGCTCGACCGTGTCGAAAGAGAGCCCGTCGTGCCGGGACGGCAGCGTGCGGGCGGAACCCCAGAGGGCGTCATCGAACGTCTGGGCGGCCGCCAGGGCGACGACCGCACTGAGCCCCAGGAACAGCGCCAGCAGGCACACGAACGCGCGCCGCGCCATCCCTGCCTCCCCGTCTCTGCCACCCCTCCACACATTTTGTACACATATCGCTCCTGCATGTCAAGCCCTTATTTCGCATTCGTGCCGGCCGGGCGGGACGCCGCCGGGCGGGACGCCCGGCGCTACCCATTGAGGGCGGGCGGCGTGCATCGGCATCGGGGATGCGTTTGCAGTATGATGGGCGCGCCGGCGGCCCGGGAGGCCGCAGCCCTGTGGAGGTACCGTGCGTTCATGAAGCTGTCGGTGATCATGCCGGTGTATAACGAGGCGACGACGATCGGCGAGGTCGTGCGGCGGGTGCGCGAGGCGGCGCCGGACGCGGAGCTGATCGTGGTGGACGACGGCTCGACCGACGGGACGCGTGCCGCGCTGGAGGCGCTCGACGGCGCCCCCGGCCTTCAGGTGTTCCGCCACGAGAGGAACCGCGGCAAGGGCGCGGCCATCCGCACGGCACTGGAGGCCGTCCAGGGCGACGTGGTGGTCATCCAGGACGCCGATCTGGAGTATGACCCCCGCGAGTATGTGCGGCTCGTCCAGCCCATCGTGGAGGGTCATGCCGACGTCGTGTTCGGCTCGCGCTTCGTGGGGCACGGTCCGCACCGGGTCGTCTACTTCTGGCACTACGTGGGCAACAGGCTGCTGACGCTGCTGTCGAACTGCTTCACAAACCTGAACCTGACGGACATGGAGACGGGGCACAAGGCGTTCCGGCGACAGGTTCTACGGGCGATGCCGCTGAGGGAGAACGGGTTCGGGTTCGAGCCGGAGGTCACGGCGCGCGCGGCGGCCATGCGCTGCCGCGTTTACGAAGTGGGGGTCTCGTACTACGGCCGCACCTACGAAGAGGGGAAGAAGATCGGCTGGCGCGACGGCCTGCGCACGCTCTGGTGCATCGTCAAGTACAGCACCTGGGGACGCCGGGGCCGCTGAGCGCACAGTCCGAGACGCCGACCGGGAGGAACGCCCGCCGTTCCGCAGTGGCCCGGCGGGCGTCCGTCGCGGGGCGGACCGGTCAGATCTCCACCGGCTCGCAGAGGTTCGCTGCCTTGGCAGCGGCCCGGCCGCAGATGTGGCAGACGTACTTGGCGTCCTTCGACAACCGGGCTACCTCGGCCATCTTGCGCTTGGCCACCAGGTCGCACAGGTGCTTCGAATGCCCGGTGTGGTTCTCGAACAGCCTGTGCTCCGGCACGACCATCCCCTTGCCCTCTGACTTCGCCATTGCCCTGCCCCCGAATGGAGAAATGGAACGCTACTGCTTGAGTCCAGTGTATGCACGAGCCCGGCCGGAGTCAAAGGCGCGGGGACCTGCGCAGGCCGGCTTCGCTTTGACACGCCGGCCGCGGTCGCATATACTGCACTAATCCGGTGTACTTTGTCATCTGCAGGGGTGAGGCCGATGCGACTGCCCACGCGAGTGCGGTACGGATGCCGGGCCATGGTGACGCTGGCGTTCCTCCAGGAGGACGGGCCGGTGCCTCTGGAGGCCCTGGCCGAACGGCAGGGCATTCCGGAGCGCTACCTGGCCAAGATCGTGCAGGACCTCCGTCGCAGCGGCCTGATCCGCAGCGTTCGCGGCGCGCACGGCGGCTACTGCCTGAGCCGGCCGGCCGCCGAGATCAGCCTCCTGGACGTCTATGAGGCCCTGGAGGGCAGCTTCTGCCCCGTCGACTGCCTGGACACGCCCGGCTCGTGCGGGCGCACGGACGGGTGCACCACCCGGGGCGTCTGGCAGGAGCTGCGCGAGGCCGTCGTCGGCGTCATGCAGGCCCGCACGCTGGAAGACCTGGCACAACAGTCGGCCCATCGGGCCGCAGGGGGGACGGCATGAAGATCGCCGAGAACGTCGTAGAACTGGTCGGCCACACCCCACTGGTGCGGCTGGGCCGGACGGCCGCCGGGCTGCCCGGGCACGTGGCGGCCAAGCTGGAGTCCTTCAACCCGCTCTCGAGCGTGAAGGACCGGATCGCCCGGGCGATGATCGAGGCGGCCGAGCGCGACGGCCGGATCGGCGCCGGAGCGGTGATCGTGGAGCCGACGAGCGGCAATACGGGCATCGGGCTGGCCTTCGTCTGCGCCTCGCGGGGCTATCGTCTCATCCTGACGATGCCGGAGACGATGAGCGTGGAGCGGCGCATGCTGCTGCAGGCGCTGGGCGCGGAGGTTGTCCTGACGCCCGGCCCGGCCGGCATGAAGGGCGCCATCGCGGAGGCCGAGCGGATCGTCCGCGAGACGCCGGGCGCCTTCCTGCCCCAGCAGTTCACGAATCCGGCCAACCCGGCGGCCCACCGGCACACGACGGCCGAGGAGATATGGGCGGACACCGACGGCGGCGTTGACGTGCTGGTGGCCGGGGTCGGCACGGGCGGCACGCTGACGGGCGTGGGCTCGCTGCTGAAGGAGCGGAAGGCTTCGGTGCGGGTGGTGGCGGTCGAGCCGGAGGCCTCGCCGGTGCTGAGCGGCGGCTCGCCCGGCCCCCACGGCATCCAGGGCATCGGCGCGGGCTTTGTGCCCGCCGTGCTCGACGCGGCGCTCATCGACGAGGTGGTGCGGGTGAGCCAGGCGGACGCCGAACGGACGGCGCGACGCCTGGCGCGGGAGGAGGGCCTGCTCGTAGGCGTCTCCTCCGGCGCGGCCGCCTGGGCGGCCCTGGAGGTGGCCGCGCGCCCCGAGAGCGCGGGCGGGCTGATCGTGGTGGTGCTGCCCGACACGGGAGAGCGCTACCTGAGCACGGGGCTGTTCCGGGAGGACGCGCAGCCGCCGGTCACAGGCGCAAGAGAGCGAGAGCGATGAAGAGCATCTACATGGATCACAGCGCGACGACGCCCGTTCGGCCCGAGGTGATCGAGGCGATGAGCCCGTACTTCGGCGACCTCTTCGGCAACCCATCCAGCGTGCACACGGCGGGCCGCCGGGCGCACGAGGCCCTGGAGGCCGCCCGGGGGGCGGTGGCCGCGGCCATCGGGGCCGCACCGGGTGAGATCATCTTCACCGGCAGCGGCACCGAGTCCGACAACCTGGCCATCCAGGGAGTCGCCGCGGCGACCGGGAAACGGCACGTCATCACGTCGGCCATCGAGCACCAGGCCGTGCTGAACACGTGTTTGGCGCTGGAGCGGCGGGGCTTCGAGGTCACGCGCCTGCCGGTGGACGCGTTCGGTCGGGTCTCGGTGAGATCGCTGGCCGAGGCCCTGCGCGACGACACGTGCCTGGTGACGATCATGCTGGCCAACAATGAGGTGGGCACGATCCAGGCGATCCGCGAGCTGGCCGCGCGGGCCGCCGAGGCGGGCGTGCCGTTCCACACGGACGCTGTTCAGGCCGTGGGGAAGATCCCGGTCGACGTGGACGAGCTGGGCGTGCACCTGCTGTCCCTTTCGGCCCACAAATTCTACGGCCCCAAGGGCGTCGGCGCGCTCTACGTGCGCCCGGGCACGCGCCTGCACGCCGTCCAGCACGGCGGCCATCACGAGCGGGGGCTGCGCGCGGGCACCGAGAACGTGGCCGGCATCGTCGGCATGGCCCGCGCCCTCGATCTGGCCGTCGCCGAGATGCCCGTGGAGGCCCCCCGTCTGCGCGGGTTGCGCGACCGGCTCGCGTCGATCCTGACGAAGCGCGTGCCCGAATGCCGCTTGAACGGCCATCCCGAGCACTGCCTGCCGCACATTGCGAACCTGAGCTTCGAGAACGTCGAGGGCGAGAGCCTGCTGATGAGCCTCGACGCATTCGGCATCGCCGTCTCCACCGGCTCGGCCTGCACGAGCGGCACGCTGGAGCCGTCGCACGTGCTGACGTCGATGGGCATCCCGCCGGAGAAGTCGCACGGGAGCCTGCGGTTCTCGCTCGGGCGCGCGAACACCGTTGAGGACGTCGACTACGTCATCGAGAAGCTGCCGGCCATCGTCGAGCGGTTCCGGCAGATGTCCCCCTTTGCCGGCAGGACCTGATCCCATGACACGCTCTGCACGGGCGGGCACGATCGCCGAACTCGGGCGTCGGCGCGGCGTGGAGCGCGTGCCGGCCGCCGGGTGACGGGGGGACGCCATGCAATCCGAACGGTCGCCGGTCGTCGTGGGCCTGTCGGGGGGAGTCGACTCCGCCGTGGCCGCCGCCCTGCTGCGAGAGGCGGGCAGGGACGTGATCGGCGTGGTGCTCCGCATGCAGGACCCGGGCGACGACGGCCGGCCGGCGTGCCCGGCAGCCGGAGCGCTCGATGACGCGCGCCGCGTCGCCGAGGTGCTGGGCATCCCCCTGCACGTCGTCGACGCCACGGAGGTGTTCGAGCGCGCCGTGGTCGAGCCGTTCTGCGCGGCCTACGCCCGGGGGCGGACGCCGAACCCGTGCGTGCCGTGCAACGAGCAGGTCAAGTTCGCCCTGCTGCGGCGCACAGCGCGGGAACTGGGCGCGTCGGCCGTGGCCACCGGGCACTACGCGCGCAGGGGCCGCGACGCCGCGACCGGGCGCTTCACGCTGCGGCGGGGCGTCGGGGCCGGGGACCAGGCCTACTTCCTGTTCCGGCTCACGCAGGACCACCTTCGCGACGCCGTCTTCCCGCTGGGCGAACACGACAAGGAGCGGGTGCGGCGACGGGCACGGGAGTACGGCCTGCCGGTGCACGACCGGCCCGACAGCCAGGACCTGTGCTTCGTCCCCGCCGGCCGCTACCGCGAGTTCCTGCGCGCGCGCAGCCCGGAGGCCTTCCGCCCCGGGCCGATCGTGCACACGGACGGCCGCGTGCTGGGGCGGCACGACGGCATCGGCGGCTACACGGTGGGACAACGCCGGGGGCTGGGCATCGCCCACTCCGAGCCCCTCTACGTGGTCGCCGTGCGGCCGGATCAGAACTCGGTCGTCGTCGGTGAACGGCAACACGTGATGGGCGCCGAGCTGGCCGTCGAGGCCGTCCACTGGGTCAGCATCCCGCCTCCGGCCGATGTCGTCCGGGCGACGGTAAAGATCCGGTATAATCACCCCGGGGCCCCCGCGTCCGTGACCCCCCAACCGGGCGGGACGGCGCACGTGCGGTTCGAGGCGCCGCAGGAGGCGCCGGCCCCCGGCCAGGCAGCCGTCTTCTACGCCGGGGACCTGCTCCTGGGAGGCGGCACCATCGCGGGGAACAACGGCACGCAACCCGGAGGCAAGCGATGACGGACCCCACAGCGGACACGAAGGACCGGGAACTCCGCCGGCGGCTTCGGGAGATGGGTTCCGTCCTCGTGGCGTTCAGCGGCGGCGTGGACAGCACCTTCCTGCTGACGGCCGCCCTGGACGAGCTGGGGCCGCGGGCGGCCGTCGCCGCGACGGCCCGCTCGCCCTTCTTCCCCGAGCATGAGCTGTCCGAGTCCCGCCGGCTGGTCGAGATGCTGGGCGCGGAGCAGTTGGTCTTCGAGGCCGAACACATGGCCGACGCCCGCATCACGGCCAACACTCCGGACCGCTGCTACTTCTGCAAGCTGGCGTTGATGAAGCAGATGCAGCGCATCGCCGCCGCGCGGGGCCTCCTCCGTGTGGCGGACGGATCGAACGCCGACGACGCCGGCGACTACCGGCCCGGCCTGCGCGCCGCACGCGAGCTGGGCATCCGGCAGCCCCTGATGGAGGCGGGGCTGACCAAGGCGGACGTCCGCGCGCTGTCGGCGCGCCGGGGGCTCCCGACGCACGACAAGCCGTCCGCCGCCTGCCTGGCCTCGCGGGTGCCCTACGGACAGGCCCTTACGGCGGAGGTTCTTGAGCGCATCGACCGGGCGGAGGCCGTGCTGAGGGAGATGGGACTGCGGGAGTTCCGCGTGCGCTCACACGGGCCGCTGGCCCGGATCGAACTGGGGCCGCAGGAAGCGGAGGCGGCCCTCCTGGCGCCCGGCGCACGCCGCCGTCTCGTTGCACGGATGACGGCGCTGGGGTACAACTATGTGACGCTGGATCTGCAGGGATTCCGCAGCGGCAGCATGAACGAGACGCTCGGGTCGGCGGCCGCACAGGATGGGGAGCCATGTACACCGAGAAAGTGATGGAGCACTTCCGCGACCCCCGCAACATGGGGGAGGTCGAGGATGCCGACGGCGTGGGTGTCGTCGGCAACCCGGTCTGCGGGGACGTGATGAGGATCTCGATCCGCGTCAGGGATGGACGCCTCGTGGACGTGCGGTTCAAGACGCTCGGCTGCCCGGCCGCCATCGCGACCAGCAGCATCACGACCGAGCTGGCGAAGGGGAAGACCATCGAGGAGGCGCTCAAGATCGGCCGGCAGCAGGTGGCCGAGATGCTCGGGGGGCTGCCGCCCAACAAGATGCACTGCTCGAACCTGGCCGCCGAGGGGCTGCACAAGGCCATCGAGGACTACCTGGACAAATGAGGAGACGGGACACTGGGCAACTGGCAAGACAGACTGGCCGCCAAGGGGCTTCTGGTGGCCGACGGAGCATGGGGGACCGAGCTGGCCGCCCGCGGCCTGCCGGCAGGCGAAGCGCCGGACGTGTGGAACCTCCAGCGCCCGGATGACGTCCGGGCCGTCGCCGTCGCCTACGTGGAGGCCGGGGCGGACATCATCCTGACGAACACCTTCGGCGCCTCGCCGCTGAAGCTGGCCTACGCGAACCTGGACGACCGCACCGAGGAGATCAACCGGCGCGGCGTCGAGTTGTCGCTCGAGGCCGCCGCCGGGCGCGCGCTGGTCTTCGCGTCCATCGGCCCCTCCGGGGCGCTGCTCGAGCCGCTCGGCACGGTGCGCGAAGAGGACATGGTCGCGCAGTTCGCGCGCCAGGCCCGAGCCATCGCCGAGGCCGGTGCCGACGGCATCGTCATCGAGACGATGACCGCCCTGGACGAGGCGAAGGCCGCCCTGCGGGCCGTACGGGAGGTCTGCGACCTGCCGGTGGTCGTCTCCATGACCTTCGACCGGGGCCCCCGGGGGTTCGCCACCATGATGGGTGTGCAGCCGGCCCAGGCGGCCGAGAAGCTGACGGCCGCCGGCGCCGACGTGGTGGGCGCCAACTGCGGGGCCGGGATCGCGCAGATCATCGAGGTGGCGCGCCGGATGCGCACGGGCACTTCCCTGCCGCTCTGGTGCAAGCCGAACGCCGGCCTGCCCCGCCTGGTCGGCGGCCACACGATCTACGAGGAAACGCCGGAGGAGATGGTGCGCCACGTGGCCGACCTGGTGGACGCCGGGGCGCGCATCATCGGGGGATGCTGCGGAACCACACCGGCGCACGTGCGACTGCTGGCGGCCGAGTGCGCCCGGATCGCGGGGACGAGCACGGACGGATAGCGTCCGGCGTCCCGGCCGGGCGTCTCCGGCCGGGCGTGTCCGGCCGGGCGTGTCCGGCGTCCCGGCCGGGCGTGTCCGGCGTCCCGGCCGGGCGTGTCCGGCGTCCCGGCCGGGCGTGTCCGGCGTCCCGGCCGGGCGTGTCCGGCCGGGCGTGCACGGACAGACGCGCAGGGGCACGGCGGTGCGTGCCCCTCCAACGGCGTCGGAGCGTCCTTGCCCGGGGGCCGCGTCAGCGGCGCAGGCCCTGGGGCGTGTAGTCGCCGAGTCCGGCCGCGGGGGCCATCTTCGGGGCAAACTCGGTGAACTCCGGCAGCGGGTCGCCGATGATCGGACGCGCCCACCGCACGAACTCGTCGGTCACGTCCACCCGGCTCTCGGCGATCCACTCGGACGGGAAGTGGCGTTCGGCATTCGCAACGACCTCCAGCGGCACGTCGCCGTAGGTCACGGCGTAGTCGTCGCCCGGCGTGCGCAGCAGGGTGGACATGACGCCGCTGCGGCCGTCCAGCGCCAGCTTCGCCGCGTGCACGCCGATCTGGTAGGCCTCCTGCAGATCGACCGACGAGGCCCGGGAGATGTCGCGCCGCTGGATCGTGCCCGGCACGTCGACCCGTGCGATGCCCGGCACGACGAGGCGCGTCTTGGAGCGCCCGGAGGAGTCGGTGCGGTCCATGCCGTTCAGGTGGCCCATCAGGAGCTGGGCGGCCGTTGTGCGGGACGCGCTGAACTGAGCGTGGCCGAAGCTGTCGCGCAGTTCCTGCACGTCGCCCAGGTTGGCGCCCTCGGTGATGACGACCATGCAGCGCCCGGCCTGGCGCAGGACGGAGTTGACGTTCTCGGTAATCAGTTCGAGGTTGGCAACCGGGTCGTCCTTGCTGAGCGCCTCGGGCATGATGACCAGCAGCGGCATCCTGCGCTGGGGGTCGCCCAGGCGGGCCGAGGCTGTGATGAAACCGATCTTGCGGCCCATCGCCTGCATGATCAGCACGGGATCGCTGGTGTGGCTGGCCTTGTTCTCCTCGTTGGCCTCGCGCACGTTCATGGCCCAGTAGCGGGCCACGCTGCCGTAGCCGGGGTTATGGTCGCACAGGGCGAAGGTGCCGTCCGGCTGGAGCCCGCCGCCGACGTCGTTGTCGACGGTCTTGGCCAGGCCGAGGCCCTGGAGGTCCAGCCCCTGCTCGCGCGCCATGGTGGCGACGCGGTTGGCGGTGTCCATCGAGTCGTTGCCGCCGACGTAGAAGAAGCAGCCGACGCCGTGGGCCTTGAAGACCTGGGTGATGCGGGCGTAGTCTTCCTCGAACAGCCCCCCCTTGCCGGCCAGTTTGTAGCGGCAACTGCCGATCGAGCCGGCCGACGGCGTCTGCCCCAGCCGGCGGACCTGCTCGGGGTCCTGGGCGGTGAGGTCCACCAGTTCGTTGCGGAGCACTCCCAGGATGCCCATGCGGGCGCCGTAGACCCGGTCGACCTGCGGCGAGGCAGCCAGCGTCTCGATGACGCCCCGCACCGAGTTATTGATGACGGCGGTCGGTCCGCCCGACTGCGCCACGACGACGTTCATTGCCATGTCTGCACTCCGTTTCGCCGGTGATGGAAGCGTCCGGATCACACCGTCAGCAGCGTGCCGTCCGGGTGAAGCTCCCGGTAGGTGGCCGCCCGCTTGTCCTGCAGTTCGCGATAGGCCTGGCGCGCGTCGTAGCCGGGCAGTTGCCAGGGGCCCTTCTCCAGGAGGATGTTCTGGAACTCCGCCACCTTCTCGTCCTCCATGGCGCCGCAGTAGCGGCCCTCGAAGAAGGCGTCGAAGGCCTCGCGGGCGTTTTGCCAGGCCTCCTGCTCCTTGCCGGCGGGCGTGGGGTAGAACATCGCGTTGTTGGCCTGGGCCGCCTTCAGATCTCCGCCGCCGTCGCCGACCATGATGACCTGGTCGTCGCCGTAGCCGCCGGCCTCCTTCAGCAGGCGGATGTGCTCGTTCTTCTTGCCCATCTCCTTGCCGGCGATGGCGCCCACGTAGTCGGCCAGTCCGGTGCGCGTCCACCACTGGGCCAGGTCGCGGTACGGCGTGGCCGAGACGACCAGGATGTCGGCCTTCGCGCTCAGGTATTCGAGCGTCTCGCGCACGCCGGCGAACGGCGCCATGCCGAGCGTGACGAACGGGAACGTCCGGTCCACCGCCTCGCTCCAGCCGAGCAGCCGCGTGATGTTGTAGTCCAGCCCGTTCTGCTCGTGGAAGTGGCGCAGCGAGGGGATGCCGAACCCCCAGCGTCCGCCGCTCGCGTCGATGAAGTCCACGTAGCGCTGGACCGACGCCAGCAGATCGCGGACGTGGTCGACGGGCATCGCCTCGGTCGCCTGCGGGTCGTCCAGCAGGGACGCCAGGGTGTGGCGCACGGCCAGGTAGCGGTCGCAGCCGCGGGTCTTGCCCCACAGGTTGTGATGCTCGGCGTGCAGGCGGAAGAACATCTCGATCCCGCGCAGGCCGTTGAAGTCCATGAAATGCGGGTGGAAGACGACGACCTGCTTCGCCCACATGTTGTCGAGCGTGCAGCCGTCCGTGTCGATGCAGATGGCGAAGTCACGCTTCCGCTGCCACTGCCGGACCTGCTGCTGAGGGTCCTGAGCGATCTGCTCGTCGGTCAGCACTCCCTGGAACGCCATGGCATTCTCCCTTTCGGGGCCCCCGCGGGGGGGGCCCCGTCTGCTCGGATGCCCCGGCCCGGCTGCTCAGCGGGCGGGGTTGAGGTGGTAGCCCTTGCCGTCCTTGTCGACGCGCTCGAAGCCGTGCTCGCCGAAGGTGTCCCGCTGGGCCTGGATCATGTTGGCCGGCAGCCGCGCCGTGCTGTAGGTGTCGTAGTAGGTCAGCGAGGCGGCAACGGAGTCCACCGGCAGGCCCAGGGAGACCATTGTGGTCACCCACCGGCGCCAGTTCTTCTGGAACTTCGCCGAGACCAGCACATCTTTGAAGTACGGCGCCATCATCAGGCTGTGCAGCTTCGGGTTCTCCAGGTAGGCCTCGCGGATCGGGTCGAGCAGCTTGGAACGGATGATGCAGCCGCCCTTCCAGATGCGGGCGATCTCGACCATGTTCAGCGTGAAGTTGAAGAGCCCGCCGGACTCCGCCGGGTCGGCCTTGGAGCCTTCCTGGAGCATCCAGAAGCCCTGGTCGTAGGCCGCGATCATGGTGGCGTAGAGGGCGTCTGCCGCGGCGGCGATCAGTTCGTCGCGCTTCTTCGGCGTCACGCGGCTCAGCGCGAAGTGCTTCAGCCGCCGAGCGGCCTTCTCGCGCTGCGGCTTGAACGAACTCATGATGCGCGCCTGCAGCGCCGCCGCGATCGTCGGCACGGGCACGCCCAGGTCGAACGCCATCTGCGAGGTCCACTTGCCGGTGCCCTTCTGGCCCGCGCGGTCCACGATCACGTCCAGCACGGGCTGCTGCGTCTCGGCGTCCACCATGCCGAGGGCGGCCGTGGAGATCTCCATCAGGTAGCCGCCGTGCGCGCCGGCCGTCAACTTCGCGAAGATCTCGTGCAGCTCCGGGTAGGACAGGCCCAGCGACTGCTGGAGGCCGAAGAAGACCTCCGAGATCGCCTGCATGATGCCGTACTCGATCCCGTTGTGGATGTTCTTGACGAAGTGGCCGGCCTCGTTGTCGCCCAGGTAGGTGCAGCAGGGGCCGTCGACCTGCGCCGACACGGTCTCCAGCATCTTACCGACGACCTCGTAGGCCTCCCTGGTCCCGCCCGGCATGATGCTGGGGCCCTTCAGGGCGCCCTCGGCCCCGCCGCTCACGCCCGTGCCCACGAAGAGGATGCCGCGCCTGGCGAACTCGGCGCAGCGCCGGGCGGTGGACGACGGGTGCGAGTTGGCCGCGTCGATGATGACGGTGCCGGGGGGCACCAGGTCGGCCAGCGGCGGCACGCTGCGCGTGGTCTCGCCGATCCGGGCCTGCGAGCCGGTGAAGAACAGTTCGTCGATGCCGCCCAGGGGCTCCACGACCGGGTCGTTGGCCTTGATCATGGCCAGCACGGCGCCGCCGGGGCTCTTGAGCGCGCGGCAGGCCTCCACCAGCGTCTCGGCCGTCCCCACACGGTCGGCAATCGGCTCGTTGGCGACTTCCTTCGCGAACAGCTCCGTGCGGGCGACCGTACGGTTGACGCCGATGACCCGATAGCCGTTCCGGGCGAAGTTCCGGATGAAGTTCTCGCCCATCACGCCCAGCCCATACAGCACCAGATCGTATTCGCCGTTCAGATTCGTCACCGACATGATTGGTCTCCCAGATGAAGCACGGCCGACAGGACACACTCGCGCCGCAACGGCCCGCGAGAGTCAGGGGAACGGCCATTGTGCCAGAGCCTCATCGCGGTGTCAAGCAAGGGAACGCACGGACGGACAGACAGGAACCGACACGGACCGACACGGACTGACACGGACTGACACGGACGAACACAAACCCCGGTCCGCACGGGGGCGCCTGCACGCGCGGCTCCCGGGGTAGCGCCGGGGGTTGCCGGGCAGGGGCACGACGGCGCCGGCGTCCGTGTCAGTCCGTGTCAGTCCGTGTTCGTCCGTGTCAGTCCGTGTTCGTCCGTGTCAGTCCGTGTTCGTCCGTGTTCGTCCATGTGTGGCACAGGCGCGTGCCCTTCCAACGACGCACCGGCGCGGCCCTTGCACGCAGCCGGTGGATGCGCTATAAGCAGGCGATGTGTGGCCCCGGCGTGCGTCCGGACCGCCCGGACGCGGCCGCGGCCCTCCGACCTCATTCCGTGAGCCAGGACGGGGGATTCGCATGAGCAGGCCGAAGACCAGACGCGTCGCTGCCATCGACGGCAGCGGACAGTTCATTTTGATCACCGAGGACGTGCCCGAGCTGAAGCCCGGCCAGGTGCTCGTGAAGAACGAGGCCACGGTCATCAGCCCCGGGACGGAGCTGGGCGAGGTCCCCAACCGCCGGGCCAACCCCAAGCCGGACGCCCGCCCCCGCCGGTTCGGCTACAGCAGCGCCGGCGTCGTGCTGGAAGTGGGCGAGGGGTGCGACGACATCGCCGTCGGCGCCGAGCTGGCCTGCATGGGCGGCGGGTATGCCCTCCACAGCGACTACGTCGTGGTGCCCCGCAACCTGACGGTGCCCAAGCCGGCCGGCCTGACCTTCGAAGAGGCCGCCTTCGCCCACCTGGCCGCCACGTCCATGCACGCCGTGCGGCGCGTGGAGGTCGGGCTCTGCGAGCACTTCCTGGTGGTGGGCCTCGGCATCGTCGGCCAGATCGCGGTGCAACTGGCCGCCGCCGCCGGCGCGCACGTGGCCGCACTGGACCGCATCGAGCATCGGCTCGACCTGGCCGACCAGGGCGGCGCCGAACTCGTCCTGGCGGGCAACGGCGACGAGCCCGAGCGTGTCCGCGAGTTCACGCGCGGCTACGGGCTGGACTGCGCGCTGATCGCCTTCGGCGGCGACGCCACGGCCGTGGTCGAGATGATCGCCGGCATGATGAAGGTCGCCCCCGACGGCCACCGCATGGGCCGCCTGGGCATCGTCGGCGGCGCCCAGTTCCAGACCAAGGGCTGGCCGGTGGCCGTCGGCAACATGGACATCCGCCCCTCCTCGCGCCCCGGTCCGGGCTATCACGACGACGCCTGGGAGCACGGCCGCGACTATCCGCCCGTGTTCGTGCAGTGGACCACCCGGCGCAACATGGAGGACTGCCTGCGGCTGGCCGAGGTGGGCAAACTCGATTTCGAGATGCTCGTCACGCACAGGCTGCCGCTGGACGACTTCGCCGAGGGAGCCGAGGCGCTCGTCAGCAATCCCGCTTCGGCACTCGGCGTGGTGCTCAAGCCGTAAGAGAGCCGACCCGCGAACGAGTTCGCTCCCCGGGGCCGCCCGTCCCGGCGGCCCCGGGTCTTTCCGGCCGGGGCGGGGGGGCCGGAACGACTGCTCGAGAGACACGGGGACCGAACGTGCCTGCGTCATTGCTGTTCGCCCTGGCCCTGGCCGTGCCGGCGATCCTGATCATCAACCGTCTTGCGGACGACCTCGCCCCCTGGGCCGCAAACTCGCACCCAACCGACGTGCGGAGGCGGCACGTCCAGGACGTCACGGCCGGCCGGCAGGAGTACCTGGTCGTCCAGGGCGGCACGGTGGACGGCCGGAGCTGCCGCTCCCCGTTCGGCGTCTTCGACGGCTGGACGCAGAGCTGGGAGTCCAACCGCTTCGTGCGCATTGAAAACGTGGGCGACACGGACGTGGTCAACCCCTGGCTCTCCAACGGCCGCAACAACTTCCGCACCATCGAGGAGATCGCCCGCCAGGCCGTTGCGCCCGGCATGACGGACCGCCAGAAGGCCATCGCGATCTGGTTCCAGGAGGTCACCCACCGCCATCACGCCGGCGGCGACAACAAGGAAGTCGGCGACCCGGTCAAGGTCTACAACATCTACGGGCACAACACCTGCGGCAACGACTCGATCTGCATGGCGGGCCTCTGGACGCGCGCCGGCATGAAGGCCACCCCCGCCCACCCGCAGGGGCACTGCATCTCGCAGGTCTTCTACGACGGCCGCTGGAACCTGCTGGACGCCGACCTGCAGGGCATCTACCTGCTGAGGGACAACCATACCGTCGCCAACGAGCAGGAACTCGTGCGCGATCACGATCTGGTCAAGCGCACCCACGCGCACGGCATCCTGCGCAGCCGGAGCACGGCCGCCGCCGAAGGCGTCGCCGCCTGCTACACATACGAGGGCGAACTCGGGGACGGACGCGACGCCAACGGGCAGTTCACCATGGCCATGACGCTGCGGCCCGGCGAGGCGCTCGTCTACCGCTGGGGCCACACCGACCCGGCCAGGTGCAGCGGGACGCATCCGCCGAAGTACCCCGACACGGTCTGCAACGGCCTGTGGGAATACCGCCCCGACCTGTCCGGCGACCTCTGGCAGAAGGGCGCCGAGAGCGTCCGGCACGTCCGCAGCACGCCGGACGGCCTGGCCGCCCGCAAGGGGCGCACCGGCGCCATCGTCTGGAAGATGCGCAGCGCCTACGTCTTGGTCGGCGGCCGGCTGGACGTCGACGGGTCCGGCCCGCGGTTCCTCCTCTCCTGGGACGGGCAGGAGTGGCGCCCCGCCGGCCCGGACCTCGACGAGCACTTCCCCCCGGCCGAGCGCGCACGCTACCATTACTACCTGAAGTGCGAACTCGAAGGCGACGCCCGGCTCCGGGGGCTGACAATCGTCAACGACGTCCAGATGGCCCCGCTGGGCATGCCCGAGATGGCCGTCGGCGAGAACCGGTTCGTCTACGCCGACGAGTCTCCGGGCGGCCGGAGCGTCCGCATCGTGCATGAATGGGTGGAGCGCTCGGCCACCCGGCCGCCCCGCGCGCCGGCCGCGCCGCTCGAACCCGCCGACGGAGGCGAGGCGGAGGGCACGCGGTTCGCCTTCCGCTGGGCGCCGTCCGAGCATCCGGACGGCGCCGCCATCGTCGACTACCACTTCATGCTGTCCGACCACGCGGACATGCGATTCCCGCTGTCGATGGACTTCTGGAAGCTCATCTCGCGCACCCCGGACAAGGGCACGGCGCAGTACTCCCTGCCCCTGCCCGGCCTGCTGACGCCCGGGACGACCTACTACTGGCGCGTGCGCGCGCAGGACGAACACGGCGTGTGGGGCCCCTGGAGCCGGACCTGGACCTTCACGCCGCAGGGCCCCGCCCACCCCGTCGACGTGCGGTTCGAGTTCGACGCCGGCGCGGGCACGCTCCGCTGGCGCCCGAACCCCGTCGGCCGCCCCCCCGCACGATACCGCGTCTACGGCAGCGACGAGAAGGGTTTCACGGTCAGCGACACCCCGTACGACGTCCGCGTCCGGAACGGCGACGAGGGCGCGACGGACAGGTTCCCGGCGAACCTCGTGGCCGAGACGTCGCAGACGCACCTGGCCGTGCTGGGCGCCGGCCTGGACCTGCCGAACGCCAACAGGGCCTACTACCGCGTCGTCGCCGTCGACGCGAACGGAAGCCGAAGCTGGTCCTCCGACTACGCCGTCGCCGAACGGCCCTTCATCTACACAACGCCCATCACGGAAGCCGTCGTCGGCAGGGAGTACGCCTGCCCGGTGGCGACGGTGCGCTCGCTCGGGGACGTCCGTTGCCGCGCGGGGTCGAAGATCGGCCTCTGGGACGTAGAGCCGCCGCAGTACAGGCTCGAGGAGGGGCCGGACTGGCTCCGCATCGACCCGGCAACGGGCCTTCTTTCCGGCACACCGACTGCCGCGGGGATGTTCGCCGTGGCCGTGACCGCCGTCATCGACCGCCCGGTGCGCGAAGTCGATGAGACCCTCATGAAATGGGGCCGCGAGCGCGTCGTCCGGACCCGCATCGAACACGTCGGCGCTGCCACGCAACGCTTCGTCCTCGCCGTGACCGACAGCAAGGGAGCCGCCGTATGAACGAACCGATCCGCGTCAAGCCGCACCACGTCGTCGACATCATCACGTCCTTCGGGACCGGCCGGCGGCGTTTCGAGCCCCACCCCTACGGGCACGCCGTCCACTCCGTCGCGGCGGCCGTCGCGGCCGACCCCGACGTGATGCTCCAGATGGAACTCGGCGCCGACGACATCTGCGCGCCGTGCAGCCACAACATCGACGGCGTCTGCGACGACACGATCGACACGTCCTACCGGCCGACCGCCCCGTCGCTCAAACGCGAATGGAACCTGCGGCTCGACCGCCGCTGGTGCACCGCGCTGGGGCTGCGCGAGGGCGACCGGCTGACGGCCCGGCGCTTCTGCGAACTCCTGCGCGACGGCCCTCAGGACCTGACGGACATCTACCGCGAGATCCCGGCCGACCGCACCGCCGACCGCGCGGCGAATCTGCAGAAGGGCGTCGCCGCCTTCCTGACGGGCCAGGTGCGGCTCGAAGCCTGAGGGCGCTCCGCCTGCATGCAGGCCCCGGGCGAGACGCCGCCGGGGGCCGCCCGTCGGCATCCCGCCGTGTGAGTCCGTGTTCCGTCCGTGTTCCGTCCGTGTTCGTCCGTGCTCGTCCGTGTTCGTCGGTGTTCGTTCGTGTGGCGCCGCAGTTGACCGGTCCGCGCGCGACGTGGTAGAGTCTCCCCCTGTATGAACGCGCCTTTCCGCAACTACTGGAGCATCGAGATGTCCGAGTCTCAGGAGACAACGGCGCCGTCGTTGGCCGGCGAGTCCGCCGCCGAACCCGACGACCCACACGAGCCTGAGCCCGGTCCGCTGTACCGGCGCATCCTCCGTACGAACCGGCCGGCCGTCGTTCTGCCGTGATCTCCGGTTCGCCTCGGGGCGGCGCATGCAGGGGCCGGCCCCAGGGAGGCGAACCATGAAGAACCCTCTCCTCGCACCCGAACTCCGGGAACTCATCGCCGGAGGCGACACCGGCGTCCTGAAGGACTTCTGCAGCTCAACGCACCCCGCCGGAGTGGCCGAGTTCCTATCGGCCCTCGAACCGGACGAGATCCGGCAGGTCCTGTCCCTGCTGGATGCCGAGCCGGCCGCCGAGATCTTCCATCACCTCGACGAGGGCATGCAGACCGAGACCGTCGAGCGCCTCCGGCGCAGCGAACTCGCGCGGATCGTCACGCACATGGCGCCGGACGACCGGGTCGACCTGCTCAAGCGCATCCCGGAGGACAAGCAGCACGTCCTCCTGCAAGCCCTGGCCGTGGCCGAGCGGGAGGACGTCCGTCGTCTGGCGTCCTACGAGGAAGGCACCGTCGGGTCGATCATGACGACGGAATACGCCACGCTGCCGCCGTCGGTCACGGTCGCCCAGGCCATTGAGCGGCTGCGCGTGGCCGCCCCGGACAAGGAGACCATCTACTACGCCTACGTGGTGGACGAGGCCCGCAAGCTCCTGGGCTTCGTCTCACTCAAGGACCTCATCCTGGCCCCGCCCCACAGGCGCGTCGAGGACCTGATGCACCCGGACGTGATCTCCGCCGGCGTGCAGGACGACCAGGAATCCGCCGCCCTGCTCATATCGAAGTACGACCTGCTCGCCCTGCCGGTGGTCAACGGCAGCGGCGCGCTCGTCGGCATCGTGACCCACGACGACGCCACGGACGTGCTCATGCAGGAGAACACCGAGGACATGGAGAAGCTCATGGCCATCGGCGGTTCCCACGAGGCGGCCGCCTACCTGCGCACGCCCGCCTGGAGCCACTTCAGAAACCGCGCCGGGTGGCTCGTCGGCCTGGCGGTCCTGGGCCTGGTCTCGGGGGCCATCGTCCAGAGCTTCGCCAACCTGCTCGTCCAGTTCGCCATCCTGGCGACCTTCATGCCCATGCTGGCCGACACGGGAGGCAACACCGGCAGCCAGTCGGCCACACTGATCGTACGCGCGCTGGCCCTCGGCGACGTGCGGCCCCGCGACGTGCTGCGCGTGCTGGCGAAGGAGTTCGCCGTCTCCGGCCTCCTGGCTCTGACCCTGGCCCTCTTCTGCTTCGGACGCGTGTGGCTGTTTGCGCGGGGTGCCGACGTGACGGGGGGGCTGTCGGTCGCCCGCGTCGGCTTCGGAGTGGCGCTGGCGCTGGGCCTGCAGGTCGTCACCAGCACACTGATCGGAGCCCTTCTGCCGCTGGGAGCGGCCCGACTGAGGATCGACCCGGCCGTGGTCGCCAGCCCGGCCCTGACGACCATCGTGGACATCACCGGGCTGCTGATCTTCTTCACGACCGCAAAGGTCGTGCTCGGCATCTGAACCGAAGCGGCTTGAAATGCGCCGCCCGGCTCACGAGAATGGACGCCGCGTGTGCGGCCCGGCCGGCCGGGCCGCACACGCACGACCTGAGCGAATGGGAGTGGCGTCATGCGTCGAACCGATGGGATGAAGGCGCTCCGTGCCGGGAAACTGCTTGCCCTTCTGCCGCTGCTTGTGGCTGCATCCTGCTGTCTCACCCTCGCCTCCCCGAGGCCGGCCGTCCGGCGGACCCTCGTCCTGAACCCCTACGCCGGGGTCGACTGGGACACGGTCGGGCACCATCGGGCCAACCTGCACGCACACACGACCCGGAGCGACGGCACCATGGAGCCGCAGGCCGTGATCGACGAGTATCACAAGGCGGGCTACACCATCCTGGCGCTGACCGACCACAGCCGATGCACCTACCCGTGGGAGGACCTGGGCCGCAGCCCGGACGAACTCGGCATGGTGGCCGTGCCCGGCAACGAACTCTCGCGCCATCATCACACCGGCAGCTTCTTCTGCACGCTGGAGACGGACGAGACCGATCTGGACGCCGCACTGCAGGCCGTGGCGGACCACGGCGGCCTGGCCGTGCTCTTCCATCCCGGCCGCTACTGGCGGCCCGACCTGCTCGCCGAGCCCGTGCCGGCCGCGGTGCGAAACGACTACCTGGGCTACCTGCGCCGGCACGACCATCTGCTCGGGATCGAGGTCTTCAACCAGCGCGACCGCTACCCCTGGGACCGCCTCCTGTGGGATGCCCTGCTGGCCGAGTGCATGCCCGACCGACCGGTCTGGGGCTTCGCCGACGACGACATGCACTCGATGAGCACCTTCGGCTACGGCCGCAACGTGTTCCTGCTGGACGAGGCATCGTTGGACGCCGTGCGCCGGGCCATGGTCGGCGGCGCGTTCTACTTCAACCACGGCACCGAACCGGACCGCCTGCCCGTGCTCACACGCGTCGCCCACGACGAAGAGGCGGGCACGCTCGAGGTCACCGGCGAGGTCGCCGGCGAGCCGCTGGCACGGACGGCGTACCGCTGGGTTTCCGACGGACGGCCCGTACAGGTCGGCCCGCGGCTCTGCTACCGGACGGTTCCCGGCCTGGGCGGCTACGTGCGCGTCGAGCTGATCGGCCCCGGCGGCACGACCTACGTCAACCCATTCGGCCTGGGCGGCCGCTGAGCACCGTGCGCACCGGTCGCTGCCCGGTCAGTCGCCCAGCCGTTCCATAGCCTCAACCTGTAAGCTCTGCGGCGTGAACTGCTGCAGTTCGATGCGGATGCCGTCCGGGTCCGTCACCCAGACCTGGTAGCTCCCCTCCCCGCCGCGCACGATGTCGGTCACATCGACGCCGCGCTCGCGCAGCGTGCGCACGGTCGCCTCCATGTCGTCCACCTCGAAGCTGACGTGCTTGTGCGAGGCGTTGGGCGGCAGGGGCACCGGGTCGCCCTCGAACAGCTCGACGAACGTGCGCCGCCCGGCCAGCAGGAAGATGCCGCGCACCTCCCCGCCCCGCAGGTCGAAGTCGAACGCCTTGCGCAGCCCCAGCTTGTTGCACCAGAAGTCCACGGCGCGGTCCAGGTCCGAGACGAGGTAGCAGGCGTGCGAAATGCCGGTGATCATGTGGAACTCCCTCAGAGATTCGATGCCGTCAATACGGCGCGGCCCCCGCATGCCGCAGGTCGGCCGCGTAGTCCTTCTCCCGGTACTCGCGCACCATGTCGGGGTCGAGCGGGTAGTTGCCGTGCCGGCGCGCCGCCTCGACCATGGCGCGGTAGTTCTCCGGCCGGACGGCCGGATGAATGCTGTTGGACGACGCCAGGATGAGGCCGCCCCCGACGCCGCCCTTCGCCAGCGTCTCCTTGACCGCCTCGACCACCTGCTCCGGCGTGGCGTACGGCAGCAGGTGGCTGCAGTCCACGTTGCCGGCCAGCGCGATGCGGTCGCCGTAGCGCTCCTTGACCCGCCCGATGTCCATGTTGGCCACCGGCTCGATGGGGTCCAGGACGTCGATGCCGGCGTCCACGATCATGTCGATGATCGGCCACAGGTCGCCGTCGGTGTGCTTCAGGAACGGCAGGCCGTGAGCATGGGCGACGCCCACGACCTCCTTCAGGCACGGGTAGAGGAAGCGCTCGAAGTGCGTGGGCGACATGATGGGCGCCAGGTTGTGCGCGTAGTCGTCGCCGGTGCACAGGATGTCGGCCCCCGCCTCGGCGGCGCGCTCCAGCACCCGCAGCTTGTAGTCCAGGACCATGCGCGAGAGCCGTTCCGCGAAGGACGGGTCCAGCGCGTAGTCCATCAGCAGCGCTTCCATGCCGTGCAGGTAGTGCGAGAACTCGAAGGCCTCGTGGCTGAGGAAGACGATGCAGCGCTTGCCCTTGAACCGCTCGACGGCCATCTCCAGGCTGCGCAGCCGCTCGGGCGCCTCGGGATCGGGCGGGCGGTAGTCGGCCAGGTCCGACTCGGTCCGGATGGGGTGCTCGACGCAGTACGGGATGCCCGACTCCGGCACCCGCCACGTGATGCCCCACTCGTCGCGGTAGGTCGCCGCGTCGATCCAGTCCGCGTCGCCGTCCTCGAAGACCGTGATGCCGTCCAGGTCCTCGGCCTCGATGAAGTCGGCCTGGAGCAGGAAGCCGCCCTGCGAACCGCGCTCGTAGCGGCTGACGCGGTCGGGCGTGAGCAGCTCGGGGCAGAGGGCCTGGATCACCGGGCGGTTGATGATCAGCTCCCAGACGGGCACGCGGTCGGGCCGGCCGCGCCGGGCGGCCGTCATCATGCGCTCGTAGCCGTTCATCGGACGCTCCCAGGTCTGCTGACCCCCACATTCTACACACTCCGCCCGGCGACCGAGACGAAAACGACCCCGACTGCGCCTGAGAAGGACGGAGCGCTGGACGTTCCGTGCACGCTTGCGTATAGTGGGGGCCGGTTTCTGGGGCTGCCGCTGACGGGCAGACCGTTCTTCTGGGAGCACAGCATGTCGCCGCTCGTGACGAAGGTGCCGAAGAGGCTGCTGGAGAAGGTCCGTCGCATCCGCGAGGACCTGCATCGCCATCCGGAACTGTCCTTCCATGAGGAGCGCACGGCGGGCCTTGTGGCCGACCGGCTCCGGGCGTTGGGGCTGGACGAGGTGCGCACGGGCGTGGGCACGACCGGTGTGGTGGGCCTGCTGCGCGGCGTGCAGCCGGGCCCCACGGTGGCGCTTCGTGCCGACATGGACGCGCTGCCGATCCGCGAGGAGACAGGGCTGCCGTATGCGTCGGTGCACGACGGCCTCATGCACGCCTGCGGACACGACGGCCACACGGCCGTGCTGCTGGGCGCCGCGGAGCTGCTGGCCGCCGCACGCGCGGCCCTGCGCGGCAACGTGAAGTTCTTCTTCCAGCCCGCCGAGGAGGGCGGCGCGGGAGCCGCGCACATGGTCCGGGATGGCTGCATGACGAACCCCGACGTGGACGCCGTCTTCGCCCTGCACGCGCGCCCCACGATCCGGCCGGGCCAGATCCAGCTCTCGCTGACCCCCAACGCCGGCGTCTACGGATTCGCCATGGACGTGACGGGCCGCGGAGGCCATGGCGCCTATCCCCATGCCTGCGTCGATCCGATCGCCATCGGTTCGGAGATCGTCGTGGCCGCCCAGACGATCGTGAGCCGCGAGGTGCGCCCCTCGGAACCGGCGGTCCTGAGCTTCTGCGTCTTCCAGGCCGGTACGAAGGACAACATCATCCCCGAGACCGCCCACCTGGAGGGGACGATCCGCGGCATGGACTTGAAGACGCTCAAGGCCGTTCGACGGGCGCTCGAACGGGTGGGCGGCAACGTGGCCCGGGCCATGCGGGGGCGTGTGAGCTTCCGCGAACTGGAGGCCTACCCGCCGGTGAAGAACGACCCCCGGATGCTCGAACTGGTCAGGGGCGTCGGGAGCGAGGTCCTGGGCCGGCGGAACGTCCTGCCGCCGCCGCCCCAGCAGATGGGCGCCGAGGACTTCTCCTTCTACCTGAAAGACCAGGGCGGCGCCCCGGGCGTCATGTTCGCCCTCGGGGTCGAGACCGACGAGACCCTGCACACGCCGCGCTTCGACTTCGGCTCGGCCGCCCTCGAGCCGGGCATCCTGATGATGGCCGGCGTCGCGATCCGCGCGCTCGATGCCCTGGCGTCCGCCGGCGGTCAGTAGCCCGCACGCTTGTCGACAACGTTCAGCAGCGGTTCGCCGGCGGCGAAACGGCGCACGTTCTCCCGCAGCAGGGCGAACTGACGCCGGAGCGTCTGCGGCGAGAAGCCGGACACGTGCGGGGTGACCACCACGTTCTCCATGGTCCAGAGCGGGCTCTCGACGGGCAGCGGCTCCCGGGCGGTAACGTCCAGGCCCGCACCGCCCAGGTGGCCGCGCTGCAGGGCGTCGATCAGCGCGGATTCGTCCACCACGGCGCCGCGCGCCACGTTGACGAAGACCGAACCGGGCTTCATCAGGGCCAGCTCGCGCCGGCCGATCAGGCCCCGGGTCTCGTCGGTCAGGGCGCAGCTCAGGACCAGGTAGTCGGACTGCCGGAGCAGATCGTCCAGGCGGTCGGGGCCCCAGACCTCATCGGCGAACTCGTCCGCCTGCGGCCGCCGGCGCAGGGCGAGCACGCGCATGCCGAACCCCTTCGCCCGCCGCGCCACCTCCCGGCCGATGCCTCCGTAACCGACGACGCCGAGCGTGGCGCCGTTGAGTTCCCGCACCTGCCCGGTGATGCGCGTGCGGGCGCCCGGGGCATGCCAGAGCTGCTCCGGTGGGCGCCGGGCGCAGGTCAGCAGGGCGCGGGAGACCGCCAGCATCATGCCGATCGCGTGGTCTGCCATGGGCACGGCGAAGACGCCCGCCGCGTTCGTGACCAGCACGTCGCTCTCGGCCAGCGCGGGGAACATCTGCGACTCGATGCCGGCCCAGTCGAAGTGGACCCAGCGCAGGCGTCGGGCCGCCGCGAAGATGTCCTCGTTCCACGGGCCCGGCACGTAGGCCTCGGCATCGGGGATGTCTCGTATCGCCTCGTCGCGCGTATTCGTCACCACCACGTTCTCATCCGGAACGGCTGCGGCCAGTCCCGCGCGATCTTCGTCCGACATCCGTATCGCCACTACGATCTTCACGGCCGTCTCCTTCCCTGTCCGGCGGTCCTGCGTCCGCGCCCCGGCCGTCCTGAGCCCGGTACCCGGGGGCCGCCGGTGCCGGCTGCGCCAAACCATAGCGCCTCGGCGCCGGCCGCGCAACAGGAACGCCGACCCGCTGTGGGCCGGCGGCCGCCCGTGCGAGGGGCACGCGCCGTCGTGCCGCTCCGTGCTCGTCCGTGGTGGTCCGCGTGTCCGTGCATGGGGCTTGACGCACCGAGAGAGAAGCCGTAAACTATACAGGCGTATCCTCCATGAGGTGGGGCGCATGCATACGCCGTGCATCATCCACGTGGACGCCGATGCGTTCTTCGCGTCCGTCGAGCAGGCGCTGGACCCGTCGCTGCGGGGCCGGCCGGTGGTTGTCGGGGGCGGGGTGGGCGGGCGCGGGGTGGTCGCGGCCGCGTCGTACGAGGCGCGGCGGCTGGGGCTGAGCGCGGGCATGCCCATCGCCCGGGCCCGGGAGCGCTGTCCGGACGCCGTCTGCGTGCCGCCCCGGTTCGAGGAATACAACCGCTTCGCCGCGCGCATGTTCGACGTGTTCTCGGGCGTCACGCCGTTGGTCGAGCAGCCCTCCCCGGACGAATGCTACCTGGACCTTCGGGGATGCGAACGCCTGTATGGTGCATGGACGCCGGCGCCCTTTGCGCGGATCGCGCCGGGCGTCTACCGGCGTCGCGAAGGCGACCGCCTGCCCGCCGCACGGTGGACGTCCGTGCCCGCGTCCTGCTCCTGGCCGGCCGCCGTGGCGCTGCGGATTCGGCGGGCAGTGCGCGGGCAACTCGGGCTGAACGTGTCGGCGGGCATCGGCTCGAACAAGCTCATCGCCAAGCTGGCCTCGAAGCTGGCCAAGCCGGACGGCGCCGCGCTGGTGGCGCCGGGGTACGAGGCCGATTTTCTGGCGACGATCGACCTGAAGGACGTGCCGGGCATCGGCCCGGTCACCCGGGAGCGCCTGCATCGCTGGAACGTGCGGAGCGTCGAGCAGGCGCGGCGCCTGCCGCCGGAGGTCTGGGAGGACGCGTTCGGTCCGGAGCGCGGGGCGGCGCTCTACGGCCTGGTGCGCGGCGATCTGCCGTGCGAGGCGGCCGGGCTGCGCGCGGACGGGCCGCCGCGCTCGATCAGCCGCGAGACGACGTTCTGGAGCGCATCCGGCGACTACGCATTCGTCGAGTCGATGCTGTTCTACCTGACCGAACGGCTGGGGCGCGCGCTGCGGAGGGAGCGCGTGCACGGACGCACCGTGCAGGTCAAACTGCGCTACCAGGATGCCGCGGCCGTGCAGTGCGCGCGGACGCTGCGGGCGCCGACGGACGGCGACGCCCCCATCTTCGCGGCCGCGCGGAGTCTTCTGCGGGCGCGGTGGACGCGCACCCGCCGGCTGCGGCTGGTCGGTGTGGGGCTGGCCGACCTTCGCCCGGTGCTGGCGCGGCAGGACAGCCTGTTCGACGGCGACGCCGAGCACGCCCGCCGCATCGACCGCTGCCTGGACGGCTTGCGGGACCGGTTCGGCTTCGACGTGATCCGGCGCGGCCTGTCGATCAACCTGGATCGGGCGGACCGGCCGGAGCCGGCGCGGCCGTGACCTCGCCCGCCGCCCGGGGAATCCGATATGATGAGGCCTCCGCAGAGTGCGGAGGCCTCCGCAGAGTGCGGAGGCTCCCCCGCCGGCTGTTCGCCCGAACGGGGAACCGGCGCGTTCCGACCACCTTCCGGCGGGCCATGACATGGACAATGACCGCATGAGACGCGCGACGAACCGGGCGTGCGGGGGCGCCGTGACCCTGCTCCTGCTCGCAGCGTCTGCGGCGCTGGCAGCGTCTGCGGCGCTCGCAGCGTCTGCGGCGCTGGCAGCGGCCGTCCCGCAGGACGAGGGGGCGCCGCTGGTGTCGGTGAACGGCCACCTGATCATGACGCGCCACCTGGAGGCCCATCTGCGCACGCTGCAGCCGCTGTCCGCAGCCGCGTTCGACTCGGCGACGTCGACGGCCATCGAGCTGGAGTACGTGGACGCGCAGCGGCGCCGGGAGGCGCTGGAGACGCTGATCGAGCGGCGCCTGCTCTACCAGCAGGCGCAGGAGGAGTACCTGGGCACCGAGCAGGCGCGCACGATCGTGGACGCGGCGGTCGAGGACGAGGTGCGCAGGTTCGAGGAACGCGTCGGCTCCCTGCTGACCGCACGCCGCGTGCTGGCCCAGGTGGGGATGACGCTGGAGGAGTACAGGGAGCTGCTGAGGCAGAGCCTGCTGACAAACAAGCTGCTCTCGGACAAGGTGGTCGCGCGCGTGCTGGTGGCGCCGGCGGAGTCGCGGCAGTACTACGCCGGCCACCCGGAGGAGTTCGCGCAGCCGCGGGCCATCCTCTTCCGGCAGATGCTGTTCGTGGTGCTCGGCGAGGACGACGAGGACGAGCAGCGCGCGCGGGCGGAGGCCGCCCTGGAGCGGCTGCAGGAGGGCGAGGCGTTCGAGGTGGTGGCCCGGGACACGGCGGCCGAGGCCGAGGGCGAGCCGGGAGCCGTCCGGCGTGTGGAGGTGCCGGACGACTTGCCCGAGTGGCTGCCGCCGGCCGTCGAGGGGCTGGCTGCCGGCGAGACCTCGGAGGTGCGGCGGCTGGCCGCCGGCTACTCCGTGGCCCGCCTGGAGGAGGTGCGCCCGCCGGGCCTGAGGCCGTTCGAAGAGGTGCAGCCGGCGATCAAGGAGGCGCTGCTCCGGTACAAGCGCGCCGTCGCGCAGGCGAGCTACGTGGAGGAGCTGCGCAGGACCGCGCGCATCGAGTACCTGCCCGCCGGGCGCGATCTGATGCCGCAGTGACCGGACCGGGGCATCCGGGCATTGCGCCGTCATCGGCGTGCCCGCTGCCCGGCCGGCGGAGGGGGGGGCACTTGAAGGGCCGCCGATGGGGGCTATGATGGTGGCTTTCGACCCCTGTGAGGCGGGAGGCCGGTGTGGACGATTTCCTGCGCGTGGCAGTGCCCGTCGCCCGTGTGCTGATCCCCATCGGGTTGGGGGTGCTGCTGCGGTGGATGCGCGTGTTCAACGACGACGACGGGGCGGTTCTGCGGCGGTTCGTCGTGCGGTTCACGGTGCCGCTGTTCGTCTTCTTCTCGATCTACGAGTCGTCGCCGGACAGCTTTCGGGCGATCGGCCCCATGGCGGCGGCCCTGCCGGTCTACACGGCGGTGCTGTTCGGGATCGGGTGGGTCGTGGCGCGTCGGTTCGGCGACGGGCGGCGCCGCGCGGCCGTGCACAACTGCATCACGTTCTGCAACTACGGCTGGCTCGGCTACGGCGTGGCCTACGCGTTGCAGGGCCAGGAGGGGCTGCAGCGGGTCATCTACTTCCTGCTGCTCTGGTGGCCGGTCTTCTATGCCTTCGGGCTGCTGATCGGCTACGTCCACCTGGGCGGGCAGAAGGGGTGCATCCCGCTGCGGCGCACGCTGGCGCTGGCGCTGCCGCCGGTCGGGGCCATGGTGTTGGGCCTGGGGGCGAACCTGGGCGGGCTGGTGCTGCCGGCCATCGCCGTCGAATCGCTCAAGCCGCTCGGGGAGATGACGGTGCCGATCATCCTGCTGAGCGTGGGCATGATGCTGGACTTCAGCCGGCTGCATCATGAGGTCCGGCCGGCGCTGCTGATCTCCGCCGTCAGCCTGGCCGTCGGCCCCCTGGTCGCCTGGGCGGTGGCGGCGCTGCTGACGAGGGACGCCGTCAGCCACGCCGCGCTCGTCCTGGAAGGCGCCATGCCGGTCGCCACGGTCATCCCGCTGCTGGAGGAGAACTACGAAATGGACGCCGACCTGGTCAGCACCTCGATCGTGCTCAGCACCGTTCTGTCGCTGGTCTCCATCCCGATCGTGGCCCTCTTCGTCCTCGGTTGAGCGGGCAGGCCGCGCCGCTCAGACCTCGTCGTTGTACCCCGCCGGCTCGTCCTGCGCCTCGTGCATGCGGCGTCGGTTCCGCGCAACGGCGATGCTGCGGACGAGGGTCAGGATGCCGAACAGCCCCACGGCCACCGCGATCGTGCCCTGAACGGTCAGCAACAGCAGTCGGTGGTCGCCTTCGGCGATCTCGCGGATGCCGGCAGTCACGAGCACGGCCGCGGCCAGCACGGCCAGGGCCACGACGGGCCGGCGGCGGCTCCAGAGCCAGAGCAGGGCGCAGAGCGCGAACACCACCAGCACGACCACCGCCAGGAGAGGCAGCAGGGCCGAGGAGGCCACGCACAGCATGCGGACCTCCGCCGGCACGTGCGGGTTCAGGATGAGGCCCTGGAAGTGGAAGCGTTCCGGCAGTTGCGGCTTGGCGCCCGCGATGACGGACGCGGATGCGGGCGCCGCCTTGGCGCCCGCTCGACCGGAGACGACCATTTCGTTGCTGACCCATTGGACGTTGGAGTAGGAGGCGGCTTCGCCGGCCGATTGTGCGATGCCGGCCGGGGTGCTGGACGGGCGCAGTCCCCGCAGCATCGGCTCCATGAGGGCCTCCGAAGTGAGGCGTTCGAGCGAGCCGGACGAGCTGACCACGCGGTAGCCGCGCGGCAGTTGGAGCTGCCAGCCCAGGCGCAGGATGCGCACGCCTCGCAGGCCGGGGGCCAACAGATGGACGGATTCGACGCGGGACAGCTCGTCGCCGCCGAGTTCCTCCCACCAGAGTTCCACCTGCACGGGGCCGCTGACGCCCTGGAGCTGCGCGATGGGGATCTTGGTCACCTCGCCGGTCGCCGTGGCCTCAGTCAGAGGGCGAACGGACCGGCCGTTGACCGTGGCCTGCCAGAGCCGGGCGCCCTCGGGCAATTCCACCTCCAGGAACGGCTGGTAGCGGCTGCGCACGGTCGCGACCATGCTGGTGATGCGGTTGCCCTCGCGCGTCAGCGTCGTGTCCAGGTTGCAGGCTTCCACGACGGCCGTGACCACGTCGGCCTCGGCATGCCGCACCGAGTCGAGCGCCAGCGTGTAGGGGTGGGCCAGGTAGCGGAACGCGAACAGGATCGGCACCGTCTCCCGGCCGATCTGCGCTGCGACCGACGGCGGCAGCTCGCGGAACCGCAGGGGGATCTCCTCCTCGTCCACCGGGGTCAGGTTCTCCATCCGGTCGGGCACGGGGGTCAGTTCCAGCGACGGGTCGCCCGTGACGGCCAGGTAGCCGATCTCGCGTTCGACGCTGTCCATCTCGATGCGGGGCCCGGCAAAGGCGCGCTCCCGCGCCCTGGGGTCCAGGTCCATCGTGTACTCGAAGATGAGCGTATAGGAGTCCTTCGCCTCGCTCTGGAGTTCGACGCGCCACAGCTCGCCCGGCTTCTCCTCCTCCTCGGCGACCCGTTCCTGGATCTTGGTGTTCCCGCCGCGGATGTTGGGCTCCTTGACCCCCTCCGGCAGGCGGACGCGGAATTCGTTGACGCCGGCCTGCTGGATGGAGAACTCGATGGTGCTGGCGCCCATCAGGTAGTCCTCGCCGAAGCGCACGTAGTTGAACGTCTGCGCGGTGATCTTGGGCGAGATGCTGGTGAGGTCGAGCTGCAGGTCCCATGGCGATTCGATGACGCGGAAGGCCAGCCGGGCGTTCCGTGCGCGCTGGAGCAGGGACGGGGCGATCTCCTGCACGTCCACATCGTGCAGTCCGTCGCCCTCGCCGCTGCGCTTCAGGCGGATGCTCTCGTCCGTGCCGATGGCGATGAAGCCGCGCTCCTGCTCGCAGCCGAGGGTGTAGATGGCGGGGATCGCAAACGTACCGGTCTCGCCGGGCTTCGGCAGCTCCCGGCCGAGCAGCGCCTCGGTTTCGACCTCGACGCGCACCTCGTCCGTCGTCTTCTCCGTGAGCTGGATGGTCAGCGTGCGCGAGGCCTCGTCGTAGGTGTGGTCCTCGACGCGGGGCCCCCGGACGACCAGGTTCCCGCGCAGCTCCGGCGGCACGTGCAGACGGAGCTGGAAGACGCCGGCCTTCTTGATCCGGTAGTCGAACACGGACTGGTAGCGCAGGCTCTTGCGCGTGATCTGCACCATGTGCAGCGGTTCGCACCGCAGCTCCGGCTCGACGTGGCTCACCTTCAGGGCCAGCGTGTACGGGAAGGTCAGGTAGCGGAACGCCAGCACCGGCTGGGCCGCGCTCTGGTCCGAGACGATCTTCTGCACGGCGGCCATGCCGCGCGTCTCGGGCACGTCGATCTGCGTGATGCCCGCCATGCGCACCGTCTCGACGGCGATGCCGGAGTCGGCCGCCAGGGCCACCGTGCCCCACTGGCGCTCGGCTCCGATCAGGTTCACGGCCGGCACGACCGCCGAGGCCGCGTCGGCAACGTCGCTCTGGGTCTGCAGACCCAGGCGGTAGGCACCCTCGGCCTTCGAGCGCAGGTCGACCGTCAGCACGTTCGTGGCCGGGTCGAGGCTCTGGTTGTTGATGTTCTGGCCTTCCAGGCTGATGAGCTTCACGCCGGGCGCCAGGCCGATCTGGAGCTGGAACACGCCGGCGTTGCGGATCTCATACTGCACGTCCCAGTACTGGCGGAAACGCTCCAGCGAGGCGACGGCCAGGCAGGAGACCTCCCCGTAGACCCGCGGCTCGATCGTGGAGACGCGCAGGCGCACGGCGAACGGACGGGCCAGGTACCGCAGCCCCAGGCTGAACTGCTCGGGGCCCGCGCGCAACTCGTCCGGCATCTCGGTCAGGTTCACCTGGCCGATGTTCTCGCGCTGGACGATCTCGGCCTGGAGGCCCTTCTCGACGGCGACGGCCAGCACGCCCTTCTCGCGGGTGACGCCCCGGGCGACGATCTGCGGCGCCTCGACGTCCACCGGCACCGGGTCCAGCGTGCGTTCGAGCACCAGCGTCAGGGCGAAGCGCGCCGTCGCCGGCTCCAGCAGGCTGACGGCCAGAACGCTGCCGCCGTCGTCCCCCGGCCGCAGGTCCCAGTTGCGCAGCGATTCGCCCTCGACCTTCAGCAGGCTGTAGCCGGCCGGCAGCTCCACCTGGGCCTCGGCCATCTGGCCCTGCAGCACGGTGTAGTGCAGGGTCGACTCCACGCGCAGCAACCCGGGCGAGATGCGAAGGGCCGTGTGCTGCTCGGCGAAGGCCAGCGTCTCGACCTCGCGCACCTCGGGGGCAGCCTTCCATGTCAGGCGCAGCGTCCCGTCGATCGAGCCGAAGACGCTCACGGTCGTCCGGCCGCCCGCCGCGTCCGTGCGGTAGGGCAGACCGGGTTCGAGCGTTACCTCCACGTTCTCGTCCGGGATGGTCACCTCGCAGAGGCCGCTGAGGGCGGCGACCATCGGCACCTGGACCGTGCTCGTCTGCCGGTCGCGACCGACCGCCGTGGCGAATTCCACGTCGGCGGCGTACTCCCCGCGGCCGGGCAGCAGCAGGCCGATCCGGTCGCCCCGCCGCATGACGGTCGGGCCGGTTCCGAGCCAGCCGCCGCCGGACGCCCTGGCCGAGAGGACGCCGACGCTGCCCCCGAACAGCGGCACCCAGACGCCGCCCTTGTCGAGGCTGCGCATCCGGACGGACATCGTGCCCCGGAGCGCGTTGCCGTCGGGTGCGGCGCGCACGTTGACCTCCTGCATCACGTAGGCGGGCAGGCCGGTGTCCGGCGTCGGCATCTCGTCGGCCGCCGCCGCGGCCATCGCCGCCAGCAGGCACAGCAGCCCCGCAGTCGTGAGCCTCCTCACCATCGTCCATCCTCCCTTGTCGGGCGAAGCGGCCATGTCCTCTCTCCCTCAGCTTGCCTCGTGTTGCGATTTCGGTCCGAATATCGATTGCAGAACGACGATGAGCCCCTCCGCGACCAGGCAGAGGGCCATGGCCAGGGCGGTGCCGGCCAGCAGGCATCCGGCGGCCGGCGGGGCGGCCACGACCGCGGCCACGCCGCCCAGGAACGCCAGCGCGGCGAACGGGACGGCCAGCCCCGTGTTCCGCACACGCAGGACCAGGAACACCCCAAACGCTGCGGCCGCCAGGGCCAGTTCGCAGGCCATGGCAGCCCCGCCGCTCACCAGGCGGAACCACACCGCCGCAGCCGTGCGGCCCAGAAGGGGCGTGGCGAACCTGTAGGTCGCGCCCCCCGGGTCGGGGAAGTCGATGGTGATCGGCAGGGCGCCCGTGCTGCGTCCGCCCGGCAACTGCCGCACCAGCGAGCCCGTGCGGAAGCGCAGGGCGGGTTCGCTCGGCGCCGCCACCGTTGCCTGGGCCGGCTCCGTTGCGTGTCGCAGGAAGCTCCGCTCAGGGTGGAGTTCGCTGGGGGCGTCCGCCCCGACACCCCCCAGCCCGGCCTGCTCAGGGATGCGGCCATCGTCTGCGAACATGGCCGTCGCCTCGCGCTTGGCGATCTGCTCGGCGATGAGGTCCAGGTCGTCGTATTCCCCCCGCGACATCCTTATGGCGTCGGCCACCCGCATTCCACCCCTCCGCGCTGCGCCGGCCGCATCGGCCTCCTCCTCCCGGTCGGAGAGGCGCCGCATGACCTGTGCCTGGCCGAGCTGGCTGCGGGCCTGTTCGTGCTGAGGGTCCAGCCGAAGGACCTGGTCCAGGTTGGACTCTGCGGCCTTGTAGTCGCCGGCCTGCAACTGGGCCATGGCCAGGTTGTAGCGGTCCGTTGCCAGTTGCTTTGTGAGGGCCTGAGGGGGTTCGGCCGCGGCGGGCTGCGCCCCCTTATGGGCCTCGTGCCGTTCGCGCCGTTCGCGACCGCGCGCGGGCGCGGAGCGTTCGAGCGCGCCGGCCAGGCGGCGGTCGGCGACGTAGGGCGCCAGGTCGGAAAGCTCCTTCGGCGCCCGGCCGTCGTTGCGCGCCGCGTATTGCTCGCGTGCGGCCAGGATCTGGTCCGCGCCGGCCTCGACGAGCACCTCGTCCAGCACCTGCTGCCTGAGGGCCGGCTCCGGCCCCGAGGCCCCCGGGGCCGTCGTGGCCGCCGTCTGCCGCTCGAGGCGGACCGCCAGCTCGAGTTCCTCGCCGGTGATCGCGGTCTTGCCGAACGAACTCGGCACGGTGGCGCCCGGGGCGGACGCGGTCCGTTCGGGCTGCCAGACGGCAATCAGTTCCTCGGTGCGGGGGTTGCGCAGGATCCCGTCGTCGGGATTGGCGCTGACGCACTGGACGGCGCCGTCCATGTAGAGCACATGAATGCACGCGGCGGCGTCGGGAGGCCAGAGGTAAGCGAGCACCTCAGTGGCCGCTGCGGCGCCGCTGGGCCGGCGGTAGACGACCTCCTGCCCGTTCCACCGGAGCAGGGATTCGTCCGCCAGGTGTCCGTCGTCCACCAGCGACTGCAGGTCCGGGGGATACCGGCCGTCTGCGTTCGCGCGGTAGTGCTCGATCCCCATGAAAAGGTTGCGAAGATTGGACGTAGCCGTAGTCCTGCATGCCATGTAGCGCGCCCGGCCGAGCGCCGGCATGAGCATCGCCGCCAGGACGACCCCGACGGCCAGGACGGCGAAGACGAGGAGCAGAGGCCTCGAGGGGACGAGCCGGCGGGCGAGGGCGGGATGCCGCGTGCAGGTCCTGACGAGGCCGTAGCCGACGGCGCACGCGGCGGCCAGAACGCCGATCAGAACGAGCGCCCCGGCATGCCGCCGGAACGGGCTCCAGACGGCCCTCAGCAGGCGGCCGGTCAGGCTCGGGTCCGGCGGCGGGCCGAGGGGCCTGCCCATGTTGCCGCCCACGGCGGCCAGGCGCACTCCCTCGGGCACGCGCACGGTCCATTCGAACTGCCCGACGTTCAGGCTCAGGTCCGGGGCCGCCATCGCCTGCCGTGAGAACGGCCTCTGCGCGCTCTGCGGCGTCGCGTAGATCACGTCGATGGCCGACATGCCGAGCCGCGCGGCGCGTTCGCTCGTGAACAACGGGATCTGCAGCGTGCGCTCCCCCTCGCGGAAGGGCTTGATCGGTTCGTTGAACGCGTAGGTGCCGATCAACCGCGCCTTCGGCCCCAGCGCGTCGAGGTCGAGCGTCAGGAACTGCCGGTTCTGGTTCGACACCCAGAGCCGCAGGTGATTGAGCGTCTCGCGGTTGTCCTGCAGCACCGTGTCGAGCCACGCATACGGGATGCGCGCGCCGAGCAGGATGTCGCTGAGCGCCTGGGCCTCCACGGCCACGGGCAGGGACCAGTCGGCGCCGCGATAGGTGTAGGCGGCCAGGGCGGGAAGCTCCCGGCGGTACCCCCACGGCGCGTACGACTCCTGCGGATCGGCGCCCGTGAGCGCACCGGGCAGGGCAGCCGGACGCACCTCCACGTCGGGCCGCGCCTGCAGAAGCAGCAGGGCGCCGTTCTGCTCCCGCGCCCCCCGCAGCCGGACGGTCCCGACGTCCACGGTGGCCGCCGCCACGTCACTGACGACGTCGTAGTGGACCCGGCAGTCGAAGGTGCCCGTGCGGCGGCCGCGGAAGCGCACGCGCCACGCGCGCCCCTCCCCCTGGCTGAGGACCACCTCGGGGCCCTCGAAGCGCGGCGAGACGGCGCCGTCCGGCAGGTCGAACACCAGTTCGCCGACGCCGCCACGCTCGACGGCGATGCGCACGAACGCCGTCGCCTCCACCTGCCCCGCGCGGAAACGCAGCACGTCGAGCACCTCCGCGGCGTAGACGGGCCGCACGGTCTCCGTGTGCACGTCCAGCCACCAGCGGCTGTCGAAAAGTTCATACAGGAATCGGTTCTCAAATGCCTTGAGGTAGTCGGGCGCCTGCTCGACGCGCAGGGAGTGCAGGTTCGTCTGGCCGTCTTCGAGCGGGCGGACGTCCACCGAGACGTCGGTGCCGACGCCGAACCAGCCCTTCAGGTGGGCGGCGTCGCGCAGACCGATGCCGCGCAGGCGCACGCGGCCCGGCACGGCCGGCTCGGAGGCCACCAGGCGGAAATGCAGGGCGCCGCTGACGGGCTCGTGCAGGCGGATGCGCACTTCGGAACCGTCGCCGGGCTGCTCCCAGGACTCGATCCGGGGGCCGTCGACCCGCTCGGCCGTCAGGCCTTCCGGCAGCAGCACGCACAGCTCCGCCATGGGCCGCCGGCGGACCTCCAGGGCGAACAGGACCTCGCGCAGGATGCGGTCCTCCTGCACCGTGGCGTGGTCCTGCACGGTGCCGCCGAGTTCGGCCCGCACCGGGTAGACCTCCACCTGGACGGCCAGCGGCCGGTCGCGGAACGCGTAGGCGGCCTCAGGTTGGCGCCGGCGGAGCCACTCCGGGAGCTGGTCGGCGGCGACGCGCCAGGGCTCGGCCGGGCCGCCGGTCGTCATCTGCAACTCGGCCGCCGACGAGAGCGCCAGCCGGTAGTCGGCCGCGTCGACGCCCGGCATCGTCGGCGGGGCCAGCACCAGGCGCTGCCCGCCATCGGCCAGGGCCTCGGTGAGGATGGTGATCTGGACCGCCTCGGCCGCCGGCCCGAGCGGCGCGATGCGCAGTCGGGAGCCCTCCTGGGTCCAGTCGGGCCGGCCGCCGGCCGCCCCGACGCTCCGCGCGAGGTGCCCGTCCGGCAGCACCACGACGGTTTCGGGGGCCGGACGGCCGTAGTCGACGACGATGCGGTGTGTGCCCGCGATCCCGTGGGCGGCCACGGCGTAGTGGGTCTCCACAGCCGCCCGGGCGGACGCGCGGATGGGCACGCTCCGCACGACGATGACCGGGTCGGCCCGGCGGAATGCGCACGAGAGCTTGTGCGAGCGGCCCTCGGCGACGGTCTGGGCGGCCCCGTCCAAGCGTTCGAACGTGAGTTCGTTGCGGCCGGCGGAGACGAGCACGCGGCCCTCGGTGCGTGCCGCGCCGGGGCACAGGAAGACGGGCACGCCCACCCGATGAGCGCCTCGGCCGTCGTCCTGCATGGCGCCCGTCAGGCGGCACCGCACTTCAAGGAGTTCCCCGGCAGCGCCCTCGGGCAGGTGGAAGTCGAGCGTGCTTCCCGAGATACGCCACCGCACGTCGGCCGGGCACTCGACCGTTTGCAGGTCCGCGTCGGATGGCAACCGGACGGACAGCGAGTCCGGCGGGGCCCCGTCGAAGCGGAACTGCAGCGTCACGGCGTCCCGGAACCCCGGGGGGTCCTCCGCCAGGTCGTGCGTCTGGCCGAACGAGTACGTGGCCACGCGCGCGGGCGGGCGCGGCGCCCACGTCAGCGCCAGCGGACGCACGCTGAGGGGCACAATCTGGAAGCGGGCGCGCCCGTCGGCCTCGTCCAGGGGCAGCACGAGGGCACCGGGACGGGCCGCGAAGTCCACGGCCGGCCCCGGCAGGTCGACCTCGACGGTGCAGTGCACGGCAGGCGGCATGGGCAGGCGGGTCATGAACGCCGTCCCCGTCCGCGCCCGCACGATGCGCTGCCGCAGACGAACCGTCAGGTGCCCGCGCTGCCCGGGCGGGACCGTGGCGTGCAGGGACTCGATGCCGCGGGTGACGACCAGGTCGCCGTGGGCGCCGTCGACGCGCTCCAACGTGTCGACGGGGGACAGAAGGAGGACGTCGGCGGCCGTCCGGCCGGGGTTGTGAAGGTCGATCTCGTAGACGATCGAGAGGAACTCGTCTTCGGCGCGGCAGCGCACGTGCGCCTCCAGGCACGGGTTGACAATGGCCGCACGGGCGCCTGTGCCGGCAAGCGCCAGCAGGAGCGTCGCTGCAAGGACGACAGACCGTCGGAGCGCCTGCATCTCATCCCCTCCGTACGATGCGGGGCGGGCACCGGCCCGATGCCCGTGTGCCCGTGAGACGATCCTCGAGGCCCGAAAGTTCCATGCCTCCTCCGAAACGCCCCCACGGACGGCTCACGAGGGCCCCTCCGCAGGCGGCCGTCCCCGGGGCCGCAGTCGGTTCAGCTTGGCCGTGTCGGCGCGCATCTGCACGGTGCCGCAGGCGGCGCAGACCCACGCCCGGGTGGGCACCAGGCTCTCTTCGAAGACCCAGAAGCGGGCGTGAAAGGGGCGGAAGTAGAGCCGGCCGGCCCCCTGCAGGCGGCCCTCGACCAGCACGTTATGCCCGCAGGCCGAGCAGCGGCCGGCGGCGGCCTCGGCCTCCTTGCGGCCGGTCGACTTCTCGATGACCGCGTCCAGCCCCTCGCGGGAGAACCGGGTGGCGCCGCCGATCTTGTAGAACGACAGCAGCCCCTCCTTCATCCAGCGGTAGATCGTCGGCTCGCTCACGTCCAGATAGGTGGCGGCCTCGCCCACCGTGAACCACTCCGGCATCGCCGGCCTGGCGTCTGCTCGGTCTTCTGAGGCCATGCATGCCCCTGCAAATGGGTCTATAGCCTATCATTAACTATTATACGCAATCGCGCGGCGCTGTCAAGCCCCGTCATCCCTTTCAAGACACCCCGGATGCGTCTTGCGCCGCGCCGGCACTTGTGCTCTAATGGGTTCGGGTCCGATTTCGGTGAGGTCGGCCTCCGCACGGATGCGGAGTCGAATGCCGCCCTGAGGGGGGAGGACGAAGGGCGGTGTGTTTATGTACGGAGAGCCCGTCACCCACCGGGCGGAGACGGCCCGTTCCGCCGACGCCGTGCGCGGGCCGGCTCTCGGCCATGCACCTGCCCTGACGCATTCGGTCCGCAACGCCCATCCCGGCTGCGCCGGCCCGGCAACCGGGGTCTGCACCCCTGTCCCCTTCCGCGCTGCGCGCCGGCGGTCTGCCCGGCGCTCCCCGTGGCCGGGGGCGATGGAGGTGGCGGGCACGTCCATGCGGCGAAACTGAACGGAGACGGACATGGTGCTCGTGCACGACATCACCGGTCGGGAGACGGTGGCGGACGAACCGGAGCGGGGACGTCAGTGCTCCAATGCCGTCATGGACACGGTCCGTGCGTTGACCTGCTTGCTGGACCCCGACGGCCGCATCGTGCGCTTCAACGCGGCCTGCGAGCAGGCGACCGGCTACACGGCGGCCGAGGTGGAGGGGCGGCGGATATGGGACGTGCTGACCCCGCCGGAGGACCGCCCCCTGCTGCAGGGCGTCCTCGCGGCGCTGAACAACGGCACCGACTGCGTGGAGCACGAGGGCCACTGGCTGTGCAAGGACGGCGGGAGGCGCTGCATCGCGTGGGCATGCACGCGCGTGTGCGACCGCTCGGGCCGCCTCTCCCGGATCATCGCCACGGGGCTCGACCTCACCGAGCTTCGGCGGCTGGAGGACGGCGCCCGCCAGACCGCGCGGCTCGCCACGGTCGGCCAACTCGCGGGCGGCGTCGCCCACGACTTCAACAACCTGCTGACGGCCATCATGGGCTACATCGGCTTCGTGCTGCCGGAACTCCCGGAGGACTCCCGCGTTGCCGAAGACCTTCGGCTCGCCATCGACGCCGCCACGCGCGCGTCGCAACTGACCCGGCAGTTGCTCACGTTCACCCGCGGCGCGGGTTCACCGTCCGCCTGCATCGACGTCAACGGAGTCGTCAGGGACACCTGCAGCGTCCTGCGGCACCTGATCGAGGACCGGGTCGATCTGCGGGTCGAACTCTGCCCCGAACCGCTGCCCGTCCGGGCCGACCCCGTGCAACTGGGCCAGGTGGTCATGAACCTCGTCGTCAACGCCCGCGACGCCATGCCCGGCGGCGGCGTGCTGACCGTCCGGACGGCGCGCCAGGACGCACCCGCCGGAGGCGCCGGCCGGGCCCGACTCAGCGTCTCGGACACCGGCTCGGGCATCCCGGAGGATATCCGCGAACGCATCTTCGAGCCCTTCTTCACCACCAAGGCGGGCGGCAGCGCGGCCGGCCTCGGCCTCGCAACCGTCGACCGCATCGTCCGGCAGCACGACGGGCAGGTCGCCCTGGAGAGCCGTCTCGGCGGTGGAAGCACCTTCACGGTGCGGCTGCCCCTGGTCGAGGCCGACTCATCGGCTCGGCGCCCCGCGGCGCGGCCGGACCGGTCCGGGCGCGGACAGCGCGTCCTGGTCGTCGAGGACGACATCGAGGTCCGCGACCTGGCCCGCCGGGTGCTGCGGGACTGCGGCTACGCCGTCTGGGAGGCGGCCGACGGCCCGGCGGCCCTCGCCCTGCTGGAGCGCACTGGCGCCGCGCCGGACGTGCTGATCACCGACGTCGTAATGCCGCGAATGGACGGCCGCGAACTGGCCCAGCGCGTGCGGCTGCGGCATCCGCAGGTGAGGATCCTCTTCATCTCCGGCCACGCGCACACCCACGCGGGCGAGGACCTCGGCGACCAACTGGCCTGGCGCTTCGTCCACAAGCCGTTCTCCATGGAGCGCCTGGTACGCAGGGTGCGGGAGGCACTCCAGGAGCCGGTCTGAGGCCGCCGCAGAGGAACCGCGTCGTGCCGGAACAACGGCCTTCAGGCCACTGTAACGGTTCACGGATTTCCTGAGAATCTGCCCTCGGGGTTTGCGTATCCTGCCGCATCATGGCAGACGCAGCGACATCCGAATGCCCCAACTGCAGACGGCTCGAAGCCCTTCTGGTCGCTCTGGAAGCCCACTTCCGCTTCATCACGACGCCGGGCGTGGAGCCGACGAACGACCTTGCGGAGCAGCCGCTGCGGTTTGTGGTGATCGACCGGCGCATCACGCAAGGCACGCGGGGTGAGGCCGGACGGCAATGGTGCGAGCGGTTCTGGACGGTGCGTGCCACCTGCGCCCAGCAGGACCGCTCTGTCTTCGAGTTCCTTCACAGCGCCGTGACGGCCTCCTTCACGACCCGCCCTGCACGGTCCCTTCTGGCGGCTTGACCAGAAAGCCGTGAACGGTTACAGGCACGCGAAGCACCCGGGCCAGAAGGAACGCAGACAGACCGAGGGTGAGAGGTGGCTCGGAAGTCACCAGGACCGAAGTGCGACCGCTGCGAGGTCTCGGAGGAGATCACTTCGCGTGAGTAGGGATGTTGTCCAACGCCCGCTTGAAAGAGCATGCTTTCAGCGATACCATCTGCGCGAGGGGGGAGGTGTCAACCTGGGAGATTGGCTGCTATGGCCACGCGCCGTCGTAAGAAGCAAACCAAGGGTTCGGAGGACTACCGGCATCCTGAGTCTACCAGCCCGATGCGGCCGGATGTGGGCACGCAGGCGCAGTTCCGCAAGAAGAAGCCGCCGGTCACCTACCGATATGACTCCTCCCTCTCGCCGGCGCTGGACTGGGACGGGCAGAACGGGGCGCGGGAGCTGGGCGAGTGGCTGCTGGCCTGCATCGAGGACGCAGCCGCGCTGGAGCCGCCTCACAAGTTCTCCGAGCCTCGGGTGTTCAAAGGCGGCGACGGCGCGGTCCTCGTCACAGTCTCCGGCCTCCATGATGCAGTTGAGCAGCTCAAGCGCCTCGGCAAGCCGTTCCTGAACTGGGCGGGCAAGGCGGAGCGGCTTTCCTTCGATGTGCCGACGCTCCCGCTTTTCGTGCACGAACGCCTCAGCACTCAGGCCATCATCGAGACGCTCAAGTCCCACCGCAAGGCGCCCGCCCTCAACCAGATGGCGCTCTTCGCCGACCCGCAGCATTCGGTGTCCGACCAGGTGCTCAGGGCCTACGAGTATCGGGACAACTGGGTGAACCGGCTGATCCTGGGTGACAGTCTCGTGGTGATGAACTCGCTGCTGCACTATGAGGGGCTGGGCGGTCAGGTGCAGATGATCTACATGGACCCCCCGTACGGGGTCAGATTCGGCAGCAACTTCCAGCCCTTCGTGCGGAGGACCGAGGTCAGGCACAACGACGATGATGACGTCACGCGAGAGCCCGAGATGGTGCAGGCTTACCGAGACACATGGGAACTCGGTATTCATTCGTACTTGACTTACATGCGCGACCGCCTGCTTGTCTCCCGCGAGTTGCTCGGCCCCTCGGGCAGCGTGTTCGTTCAGATCAGTGACGAGAACCTCCACCACCTCAGAGAACTGATGGATGAGGTCTTCGGTGCCGACAACCTGGTAGCGGTGATTGCTTTTACGAAGACCACCGTCGCAACATCCCTCCTGCTCCCCACCGTGTGCGACTTCGTTCTGTGGTACGCGAAGGATCGTTCTGCCGTGAAGTTCAGGAGTCTGTTCCTGCCCAAGAAGCTCGGCGACGAGGGCGCCACCCGTTACAACTTCCTCGAACTGCCCGATGGGACACGAAGGCGGCTCACCAAGGAAGAACAGGAAGGAAGCGTGGCCGCTCCGGCGAGCGGAAGACTCTACACCACTACTGATCTTAAGTCGCAGGGGTTCCGGCAGTTCACCACCGTGCCATTCGCATTCCAAGGCCAGGAGTACCATCCGGGCCCGAATATGAACTGGAAGACAACTCTCCAGGGCCTTGAGCGGCTTGCGGGCCAGAGTCGGATAGTGGTCGAAGGCAACTCGCTTCGCTACCTGAGGTACTTCGACGATTACCCCGTGAACCCTCTGTCAAACGTGTGGACGGACATCGGAGGCATTCAGAGCCGGACTGACCCAAAGGTCTACGTTGTACAGACGACGAACAAGGCCATAATGCGTTGCATGCTGATGACAACGGACCCCGGCGACCTGGTTCTCGACCCGACCTGCGGGAGCGGGACAACGGCGTATGTCGCCGAACAGTGGGGGCGGCGCTGGATTTCGATTGACGTGAGCCGCGTTCCGGCCGCGTTGGCGCGGCAGCGCATCCTGACAGCCACGTTCCCCTGGTACGAACTCCAGGACGAGAAACGCGGCCCGGCAGGCGGCTTCGTCTACAAGCGCAAGCAGAACAAGAAGGGCGAGGAGGTGGGCGGCATCGTCCCCCACATCACGCTGAAGTGCATTGCCAACAACGAAGAGCCGCAGATGGAGGTCCTTGTCGACCGGCCCGAAGAAGACAAGGCTATCACGCGCGTGGCCGGTCCGTTCGTGGTCGAGGCGACGATCCCGACACCGGTGGACTGGGAGGCGGACGGCGAGGAGGACTCCGGCGCGGACATGCAAGAGCGTGGCGCGTTCCTCGACCGCATGCTCGAGGTACTGCGCAAGAGCCCGGTCCTCCGCCTGGAAGGCAACCGCACCGTGACGCTCAAGAACGTCCGCCCGCCGGCCAAGTCGCTCTCCCTCTCCGCCGAGGCGATGGTGACGCCTGCCGAACTCGGTCCGCCGAAGACGCTGGAGGACATGCGGGAGCACGCCCTCGACGCGAAGGGAGGGCGGCTGCCGTTCAGCGACAGGCCTGTCGCCATCCTGTTCGGCCCCGAGAACGGCGCCGTCAGCGAGAAGCTGGTCTACGAGGCGGCGCGCGAGGCGCACGCCAAGGACTACGCGCACATGTTCGTGATCGGCTTCGCTGTCCAGCCGAACGCGCGGAAGCTGGTGGACGACTGCGACAAGGCCGTCGGCGTGCCGGCCAGCTACGTGCAGATGACGCCGGACCTTATGATGGGCGACCTGTTGAAGAACATGCGGTCGAGCCAGATCTTCAGCGTCTGCGGCCTGCCCGAGATCGCGGTCCGGAAGACCAAAGGCGGCAAGTACCAGGTGGAACTGCTGGGCCTGGACACCTTTGACCCGGCGACGATGAAGCCTGAGCACCGGCGCGGCGACGACGTGCCGGCGTGGTTCCTGGACACCGACTACAACGGCCTCTGCTTCCACGTCTGCCACGCGTTCTTCCCGCTCACGGGCGCGTGGGAGAGCATCAAGAAGGCGCTCAAGGGGACCTACGACGAGAGCGTGTGGGACCACCTGGCAGGGACGACGAGCGCGGAGTTCGAGCCCGGCGAGCACGGGCAGGTAGCCGTCAAGGTGATTGACGACCGTGGAAACGAGCTGCTGGTGGTGAAGGACCTGAAGGAGGCAGACTGATGGCTGGTGCCACTGGCGGTTTGGTCCCGGTGGAGCGGATTGAGCGGCTGATTCTGGTGGTCCGAGGCCACAGGGCGATTCTGGACAAAGACCTGGCGGCGCTCTACGGCGTCACGACGGGCAATCTGAACAAGGCCGTCAGCCGGAACATCGAGCGCTTTCCCGAGGACTTCATGCTGCAACTCACCGCAGAGGAGTTCCGCGACTTGAAGTTCCATTTTGGAACATCAAGTTGGGGAGGCACGCGCAAACCGCCCAGGGCGTTCACCGAACAGGGCGTCGCGATGTTGTCCAGCGTGCTGCGCAGCAAACGGGCGGTTCAGGTCAACATTGAGATCATGCGGGCGTTTGTCAGGCTCCGCGGGATGCTGGCCTCGCATGCGGACCTGGCGCGTCGGTTGATGGCTCTGGAGAAGAAATACGACGCGCAGTTCAAGGTGGTGTTCGACGCCATTCGGCAACTGATGGCCGAGCCGGAGGCGCCGCGCGGCCAGATAGGGTTCCGTCGTCCCAAAGTGGAGGGGGACAGGCCGTGACCAGTTTTGAAGTCCCGACACCCATTCTGAACACCCCCTTCGAGGAGCCGAAGGAGTACTGGTACATCCGCGAGGGGGAGTCGCCCGAGCAGCGGCCGGGACGGCGGCCGTCGGTGATCTACCCGCCCAGCGACACGCCCGTGGCGTGGACCATTGACGAACGTGTATTGCGGCGGTCGGACGAGTTCGCGCCGGGCTACGAGATGGTGTTGGTCAACCTGATCCGCCAGCGGTTGGCCGCCTGGCGCAAGGACGGATACCCGGGCGTGACGCGCGTCACGAAGGAAATGCTCGACTACTGGCGGCGGGACGGGCGCAAGACGCCGCTGTTCTTCGCCCAGATTGAGGCGGCGGAGACGGTCATCTTCTTGCGCGAGGCGCGGCAGGACTACCTCCAGGGTGTCAGCGTGCCGCTCGACGAGCCGAACGAGAACCAGAGGGCGGCCGGGGCGAAGGCGTTCCTGCGGTACGCCCTGAAGATGGCGACCGGCTCGGGCAAGACGACCGTCATGGGGATGCTGGCCGCCTGGAGTATCCTGAACAAGGTGGCCAGCCGAGCGGACGCGCGCTTTTCCGACGCGGCGCTGGTCGTCTGCCCGAACATTACGATCAAGAACCGCCTGCGCGAGCTCGACCCGGCCGAGGGCGAGGCCAGCCTTTACCGCACGCGCGACCTGGTGCCGCCGCACCTGATGCCACAGCTCAGCCAGGGCAAGGTGATCGTGACGAACTGGCACCTGTTCCAGCTTCTGGAACTCGGGAGCGACGCGAAGGTCAAGAAGGTCGGGGTGCCGGTGCGCACGCTGGAGACAGTGCATATCCGGGACAAGACTACGACGGCCCGGGGCTATCGGTACCTGTCGCTCCAGGACTACCAGATGCAGGTCGCCAGGGGGATGCTGACGGTGCGAAAGGAGTACGTGGACAGCGACGGGCACGTCGAGAAGGCGGATGTCGAGTCCGTGCGCTACGTCGAGAGTGACACGCACTGGGACCAGCGGGTGCTCGGGCGCGAGATCGGTGGCAAGCAGAACATCCTGATCATGAACGACGAGGCACACCACGCCTACCGTATCCGACGGGAAGAGAAGGACGAGGACGAAGAAGACAGCATGCCCGGTGGTGACGAGGACGTCGAGGACTTCTTCACGGAGGCGACGGTCTGGGTCGAGGGGCTGGACCGCATCCACAAGATGCGCGGCGTCAATCTCTGCGTGGACCTTTCGGCGACGCCGTACTTCCTGGGTCGGGTGGGGCAGGAGACTAACAAGCCGTTCCCCTGGGTCGTGAGCGACTTCGGGTTGACCGATTCCATCGAGGCGGGGCTGGTGAAGATACCGCAGCTCGCCCTGCGCGACACGAGCGGCGAAGAGCGGGCGCTCTACTTCAACCTCTGGCGGTACATCCTGGGGCGGCTGACCCCACGGGAGCGTGGCGGCAAGCGCGGCAGCCCGAAACCGGAGGCGATCTTGAAGCACGCCCATCATCCAGTCGCCATGCTGGGCGGGCAGTGGGAGGAGACACGGGAGGCGTGGCAGAGGAACGAAGACGATCCCCGGCCTCCGGTGTTCATCGTCGTCTGCAAGAACACGAAGATCGCCGACGCAATCTACCGGTGGCTTGCCAACGATGAGTGTCCGTCTGGTGTACCGCCCGTCGGGGTGCCGGGCTTCGCCAACGGGAACGGTGAGGTCAACACCATCCGCGTCGACTCCAAGGTGATCCACGAGACGGACACCGAGGGCGCGAAGTCTGACGAGACGAAGTGGATGCGACTGACACTGGACACCGTGGGCAGGCTGGACTGGCCGACGGACCGGCAAGGTCGGCCCATCTACCCGGAGGGCTTCGAGGAACTGGCGCGAAAACTCGGCCGACCGCTGCACCCGCCAGGGCGCGACATCCGGTGCATCGTCAGCGTAGGGATGCTGACTGAAGGATGGGACTCCAAGACGGTCACACACATCATCGGGCTGCGACCGTTCATGTCGCAGCTTCTGTGCGAACAGGTCGTCGGCCGGGGGCTGCGTCGCACGAACTACGAGGACTTCGACGAGAACGGCAGGCTGACCGAGGAGGTAGCCCAGATACTGGGTGTGCCCTTTGAAGTGGTGCCTTACAAGGCGACCCCCGAGGGGCCGGTCAAGACACCGAAAAAGCGCAAGCATGTCCACCCGCAGCCGGATCGGGAAAAGTACAAGATCACCTTCCCGCGGGTCGAAGGCTACACGCGCGCCATACGCAACCGGATCACAGCCGACTGGGGCAGCCTGCCGAAGCTCCGTCTGGACCCGATGCACATACCGCCCGAGGTGCAGCTGAAGGCGAGCGTTCCGAACAACGAGGGGCGTCCATCGCTCTTCGGGCCGGGGAGGATTGACGAGGTTACGCTCGATGCCTACCGCAAGGGCAGGCGGATGCAGGAGCTGGCTTTCGAGCTTGCAGCGGCGGTCACGCGAGATGTCACGGGGCAGGGATCGTTTGAGCTGCCGGCGCACGTGCTGTTCCCTCAGGCCCTCCAGATCGTGCAGCGCTTCCTGCGAGAGTACGTGACGCCCGTGCCGCCGGCAGAACTGATCGACGTGTTCCTGTCTCCGTATTACGGCTGGGTGAGCGATGTGCTGCGGGAGGGCATCCGGCCCGACACCAGCCAGGGCGACCCCCCAGAGATCCCGCTCTACGAGCAGCATAGGGGGCCGGGGTCGACGGCCGAGGTGGACTTCTGGACGAGCAAACCCGTTTGGCCGGTCGAACACAGCCACGTGAACTACGTCGTGGCGGACACGAAGCGGTGGGAGCAATCAGCGGCCTACTTCATCGACACCCATGACGCCGTCGAGAGATTTGTGAAGAACGCCGGGCTTGGGTTCGCCGTCCCCTACGTCCACAATGGCGAGCCGCACGACTACGTGCCGGACTTCATCATCCGCCTCAAGCCGGCTGGCGGCCAGGAACGCTACCTCATCCTGGAGACCAAGGGCTTCGACGAACTGGAAGGGGTGAAGCGCGCTGCAGCCGAGCGATGGGTGCAGGCCGTCAACGCCGACGGCAAGTACGGCTGGTGGGCATACGCCGTAGTGCACTCACCGCAAGAGACCAGGGAAGTGATCACGAGTGCTGCCAGCAGCAGAGCCGACTGACGGGCTCAGAACAGGCCGTCCGCGCACTGCATTCGGCGCAGCGCGCAGCACGTCTGCAGGCCGAGCGAGGCTTCATCGCGAGAGCATGGCCACGCCTAAGGGAGCACTTGGCGTCCGGCAAGGAAGGTAACCGTTCACGGATTTCCTGACAATCTGCCCTCGGGGTTTGCGTATCCTGCCGCATCATGGCAGACGCAGCGACATCCGAATGCCCCAACTGCAGGCGGCTCGAAGCCCTTCTGGTCGCTCTGGAAGCCCACTTCCGCTTCATCACGACGCCGGGCGTGGAGCCGACGAACGACCTTGCGGAGCAGCCGCTGCGGTTTGTGGTGATCGACCGGCGGATCACGCAGGGCACGCGGGGTGAGGCAGGACGGCAATGGTGCGAGCGCATAGGGACGGTGCGTGTCACCTGCGCCCAGCAGGGCCGCTCTGTCTTCCGATTCCTTCACGACGCCCTCACCGCTTCCTTCACGGGCCAGCCCGCGCCGTCGCTCCTGCCGGCTTGACCGAGAAACCGTGAACGGTCACCAGAACCTTTTACACATTTCTCCTTGCGCCAACGTAACAATAGGTAGAAGGTCTTCACGCACGCTGTGACGACATCACCAAGAGCGAGAACATCGTGAGCGAAGCGGACGAGCTGTACGACCGACTGATCAGGCCGATCGAGCAGAAGCTCAAGGCCATGTCACCGGTCACTTCAAAACCGGCCACGGGTGGTCACTTCAAAACCAGCCCGTTTATGTATGGTAGTTGACTGACATTGGAGCGTTTTCCCTCCCGGATTTCAAGCCTTCTGCTCGGTTGCCC
>JAAYEJ010000038.1 GCA_012728835.1 Candidatus Brocadiaceae bacterium
ACTGATCGAGAAGGTCATCCGCGGCGTGCGTTTCGCGGATGGTGTGGAAGTGCGAGAAGCAGCATGAATGGGCTCCCCGAAGGATACGTCATCAATTATCCATCAACAACATTTGACAGTATCTCGCCCGTTGTCACTGCAGACGGAAATGAACAGTGGGATTCACCGAGCGATAGTGTATCCGAGCGACGACTCACAGCGCCCTGCTTCCCTTAAGCTATGCAGGGCCGATCGAACCGAAATCCAGAGGTGCCATCGAGCCGTGAATGCTGAGGCCCGGCGCCTTCAGGGCACGCGCGTCGATTCGCGGATCCAGTCCAGGTATTCCTGGGAGCCGGCGATGATGGGGAGGGCGATGATCTCGGGGACCTGGTAGGAGTGCAGCTCCCGGACGCGCCGGCAGACGGCGTCGAAGCGGCCGCGCCGCGTCTTCATCAGGAGGAGCGTCTCCGACTCGCGCGAGACGGCGCCCTGCCAGTGGAACAGGGACCGGATGCGCCCGGCCATGTTGACGCAGGCCACCAGGCGCTCCTGGATCAGCGCGTTGGCGATCGTCTCGGCCTCGGCGCTGTTGCTGCACGTGACCATGACGACGATGGGTTCGCTCACGGGGTGCTCCTTTCGGGTGCGGGCCGGGCCCGCCGGGCGCGGCGCCGGCCGCCGCGGGCCAGCCGGACCATCATCCGCCGCCTGTGGCCCGGCGGGACGAAATCCCGGCAGTAGATGCGGAAGAAGCGCATGGCTTCGAGCGTCGAGACGGGCGCCCGAATCGAGCGGATCAGACGCCGAAGGTCCAGCGCGCACAGGGCGTCGCGCACGAACAGCGGCGTCCAGCGGCCCAGGCGCACGGCGCGGTGCACGCCGTCCATGAGCAGTTCCGGGGGACGGTCGTCCGGGGGGCGGCGCACCAGGACGTCGCGCGCGTGCAGGCCGGGGCGGATGTAGCCGGCCGCGTGGAAGCGGCGAACCAGGTGTGCGAGGGCGCGGGTCAGGGCGTCCTTCTGCCGGCGCGTGGCCGCCGCGCAGCCGGGCCGGCCGCGGCCGGCCAGCCCGTCGCTCAGTGGGACGGCGCCCTCGACCTCCTCGCAGAGCAGGAACTCGCGGCGCCGCGAGCCGCCGGCGATACGGCAGACCGGGAACGGCGCCGGCACGCCGCGCTGCCGCAGGCCCAGCAGGTTGTGCCAGACGCGCCGAGCGCGCGAGAGGCCTAGCAGCGACCGGAGCCGCGCGCCGAGCCGCCCCCGCGTCCGGAAGCGCGTGACGGTCAGGCGCCCGCCCGCGCCGTCCGGCACGGAGTTGACGACGCGTGACCGACGCCTCTGAAGTCGGACGGCCTCCGGTCCGGAGGCCATCCGGCGGGGGTCGCACAGCCGGGTGAACAGGTCCGGATCGCTCCAGACGGTGGCGATGCGGCCGTGCCAGGCGCCGAGCCGGAAGGGCCACGTGCAGGGCGTCTTCAGGAGGCCGGGGCGGCCGCGGCACGCGCCGCCGCCGTCGAGGACCTCCAGGCAGGCGCGGATGACGTCGGGGACGGCGATGGCCTGCATGCAGCGGGGGTGCGGGCAGCGGCGGCGCGTGCACGGGCGGCATTCGACGTCGGCGGTGACGACGATGCTGCGGCTGGTGAAGGGACCGGTCTGGACGGCGTCCTTCGGGCCGAAGAGGGCGACGACGGGCACGCCGAGCGCGCCGGCCATGTGCATGGGGCCGGTATCGCCGCCGATGAACAGGTCGGCGCGGGCCAGCAGGGCGGTCAGTTCGGCCAGGTTGGCGGTGGGCGGGGCGTTGACGGCCGGGCAGCGCATGTGGTGCACCAGTTCCTCGGCCACCTGGCGGTCTTCGGGGCCGTAGCTGACGACCACGTCGGCGCCGCGCCGTTCGATGAGGGCGTCGGCGACGCGGGCATAGCGGGCGGGGTCCCAGCGCTTGAAGGCGGCGAAGCGGCTGGTGCCGGGGTGGATGACCACCAGCGGCCCGCTGCCGAGGCGGCCGTTCAGCCCGGCGTCGACGGTGCGGCGCGCGGCCGGATCGACGGGCAGCACGGGGTCGGCGTACTCCGAGCGGATGCCGAGGGGCGCCAGCAGGGCGATGTCGCGCTCGATGCGGTGCACGCCGCCGCGCGGGGCGTGCACGCGCCGGTTCTGCACGAGCCAGTTGAACTCGCGGCTGATGCCGCGGTCGAAGCCGATTCGAAGCGGTGCGCCGGCGGCCCGCACGAGCCACGCGCTCTTGAGGCTGCTCTGGAAGTCCACGGAGGCGTCCAGGCGGCCCTCCCGCAGTCGGCGGGCGAGGCGGCGCATTTCCCGGCTCACGGCGTACCAGCGGAAGGGGTTGGCCAGCATGCGGCCCCAGGCCGTGCGGGGGATCAGGATAAGTTCATCGATGAACGGGTGCCCGCGCAGCAGCCCGGCGAAGCGTTCTTCGACCGCCCAGGCGATGTGGGCGTCGGGCCGGGCGCGGCGCAGCAGGCTGAGGGCGTTGAGCGCGTGCACGACGTCGCCGAGTCCGCTGAGGCGGATGCAGAGGATCCGGCCGCCGCTCTGCCGTTCGCATATGGTCATGAGCCGCCCGAGGACGAAGGCTGTGACGAGGCACGGGCTTCCGCTCTGAGCGCCTGCTGCACCCTGCGCGTTCGGGCCGCCAGGCCTGTGAAGGTCAGGTCGGTCTGGCCGGCCACGATGGTGTCCAGACGGTCGTTCAGCGGCGCGGTCCAGTGCCCGGGTATGGCCGAGGCGCCGAGCATGGCGCCCATGACGGAGCCGACGGTCGCGCCGTTGCAGTCGGTGTCGAGCCCGGCCATGACGGCCAGGGACACGGCGCGGGAGAAATCGCCCTCGCCCCAGAGCAGGGCCATCGCCACGATGGCCGCGTTGTTGATCGTGTGCACGCGGTGATAGCGGCCGAACTCCTCCAGGATGCGGTCGGTGGCCTGTTCGGCGCTCAGGCCGTCGTCGCGCCACCGAAGGACGCGGCCGATGGCCTCGCTGAGGCGCGAGCGGGCGGGGATTTCGGACAGGCCGAAGCGCACGACGCGGGCCGGGTCGTCGGTGGCGAACGCCGAGGCGACCATGGCGGCCACCCACATGGCGCCGTAGAGGCCGTTCTTCACGTGGCTGATGCACGCGTCCTTGTACGCCAGGCCGGCGGCCTCTTCGGGCCGGGCGGGGCAGGCATAGCCGAAGGCGTCGGCGCGGATCTGGGCGCCGATCCACTCCCTGCAGGGGTTGCGGTGCGTGGCGCTCTGGGGCGGCCAGCGTCCGGCGACGAAGTTCGCGTAGGCGGCCCGTTCGGCCGTGTAGGTGCAGGCATAGGGCAGGTGGCGGAGCCAGGATTCGGCGACGTGGCGGGGCGTGAAGTCGCGGCCATTCCGCTCCAGTATGCAGAGGTTGACGACGGTGTAGTCCATGTCGTCGTCGCGGAGGGCGCGGTCGAAGTTGCCGCGCAGGGCCGGGCGCTGATCCTCGGGCACGAGCCGGCCGCCCGCACCGGCGGCGGCGTCGGGCAGGTAGTCGGTCAGGTCGGCCAAACCGATGCCGGCCATCAGGTCCAGGATTCGCTCGCGCTGCCAGCCCTCAACGGGCTTGCCGAGCATGCAGCCGGCGGCGCGGCCGAGCCAGGCGCCGAGGGTCCGGTCCTCCAGGATGTCGTCCGGCAGGGGCACGGCGATGCGCCTGGGGCCGTCCGGGCGGCGGGCGCGGATTGCGGCCAGGTCGTCCGGCTCCTCGTAGGGGAAGCCGTCCGGAGGCGCCAGGCGGCTGAGCGCCTCGCAGAGGCTGCGTGCGCGTTGGAGCCTGTCAGGGGCGCTGTCGCGTTCGATCAGGTCGGCGCGGCGCTCCAGTTCCCAGGTGTCGCAGCCCTCGTCGGAGAGCTGGCGCATCTCTTCGCGGGCAAACGCAAGTAGTCCTTCGACCGTGTCGGCCATGTCGATCATCCCCGAGGGCGGGTACCTTGGTAGCACAAACACGACGGACCTGCAAGCCGACGCCCGGCTGCGAAAGACGATTGCCCCGTCGAACGCGAATTGTTACGCTGGTGATGCCGGCGACGGCCGACGGGTTCCCGAGGCGGGAGGACGATTCCATGGAGAAGCTGACGAAGGCGAGCGTCTGCCACGTGTTCTCGCGCGATACCGAGCCGGCGCTGCGGGTGCGCCCGGGGGAGGCTTTCTGCCTGGAGACCGAGGACGCTTACAGCGGCACGATCGCGAGTGCGGAGGACGCACCCTCGAGGGTGATCCGGACGAACCCGGCCACCGGCCCCGTCTTCATCGAGGACGCGGACCGGGGGGGCGTGCTGCGCATCGACATCGAGCGCATCCAGGTGCGCGACTACGCGGTCATGGCCGTGCCCGCCACCCGGCTGTTTCGCATCGGGCGCGAGGGGCTGCATCTATCGGAGCACGTGCAGCTGCCGCTCCGCCCCATGATCGGCGTGATCGGGGTGGCGCCCGCTCACCAGCCCGAGCCGACGACGTCGGCCGGGGAACACGGCGGGAACCTGTCCTGCCCGGAGGTGGGGGCGGGGTGTTCGGTCTTCCTTCCCGTCGCGTGCGAGGGCGCGCTGCTGGCGGCGGGCGCTGTGCAGGCGGCCATGGCGGACGGCAAGACGGCGGGGTGCGGCGCGGAGGTGTCGGCGGAGGTCACCTTGCGCGCACGCCTGGTCCGGCACCCGCTCCCGACCCCGAGTGTCGAGACGCCGGACGCGCTCGTGTTCCTCGGTTCGGCGTCCACGCTGGACGACGCCTGCGTTCTTGTGATCGAGAAGGCGACCGCCTTCCTCACCGAGCAGTTGGGCCAGGAGGAGGACGACGCGACGGTGCTGCTGGGGCTGGCCGGCCGGCTGGGGGTCTGCCGGGCCGTCGGCGCGCACAAGACGATGCGGCTTGCGCTGCCGAAGGCGGTGCTGGCGCCGCTGGGCCTGCAGGACGTGCCCGCGCTGCAGCGACGGCCCTCATCGCCGGCGCCATGACCGCCCCGGTCGACTGCGGCAAACGGACGGACATGCAGACGGATGCGAGCCGCGACGGGCCCGCGGCGGCCTGGAGTCAGGACGAGGCCGGCGGCCGCTGTGCCGGTGCCTGCGGACGGATCTCCTCGTTGTCGGGCATCTTCTCGCCCCACTGGAAGTCGCCGAGCACGGCCTGCGCGATGTTCGTCAGGTGGTCACCGATCTTCTCGTAGTAGTACAGGCAGTCGACGAAGGTCAGGCCGCTGTAAAAGTTGCAGTCGCCCAGGCTCAGACGCGTCAGGTGGTTCTGTCGGAACTCCCGCTGCATGGCGTTCAGCTTCTCTTCGCTGGCGAAGGCGGCCCGCGCGGCGTCCTCGTTGGACTCCTCCAGCGCCCGGACGACTGTCGCGCACATGCGCTCGACCTCGTCCCGCATCATCGCCAATTCCTGGAGGCCGGCCTCAGAGAACGGGAGCTGCGACTCGATGCGGCGCTGGGCAGCCTCCATGAGGTTCACGGCATGGTCGCCGATGCGCTCGATGTCGTTGACGCTGTGCAGGAGGACGGGCAGCTCGTTGGATTCGGTCGACCCGAGGCTCTCGCGGCTGACGCGGATGAGGTACTGCGTGATGCGGTTCTGAAGGTTGTCGATGGCGTCCTCCTTCTGCGCGACCAGCTTGAGCTCCTTCGGGTCGCTGTGGAAGAAGGCGTCGCCGGCGTTCCGCACGGCGCCGACGGCCAGGTCCATCATGCGCACGACCTCGCGCCGGGCCTGCTCCAGGGCGATGACGGGGGTACTGACCAGGCGCTCCTCCAGGTACTGGGGTTCGACGTGGATGACGTCGGCCTCGCCCGGCACCATGCGTTTCGCGATGGACAGCAGCACGCCCGGCATGCCGATGAAGATCAGCGTATTCACCACCTTGAACATCGTGTGGCTCAGGGCGATGTGAGCCATGACGGTTATCTCATTCAGGGGCCCGGGATAGATCGCCTCGATCAACGATGCGTATGACTTGTAGAAGGGCATGAAGATGCAGACGCCCAGGACGTTGAAGACCAGGTGTGCCCGGGCAGCCCTTCGCGCCTGCGTGTTGGTGCCGATGCTGGCAAGCTGGGCGGTGATCGTGGTGCCGATGTCGTCGCCGAAGACGATGGGAAGGGCCTGGACGAAGGTGATCGCGTTGCTCATCGCGAGCAGTTGCACGATGGCGATCGTGGCGCTCGACGACTGGACGACCATCGTGACGACCGTGCCGATCAGCAGGCCCATCAGCGGGTTGCCCGCGACTCTGATCAGCAGGTCCTTGGCTTCCTGGCTCTGCCCCACGGGGTCGAAGGCGTCCTTCATGAGCGCCAGCCCGAAGAACAGCAGGCCGAACCCGAGCAGCGCGGAACCCCAGTGGCGGCCGTTTCGCTTGGCGATGACGCTGACGGCGAAACCGATGCCGATCGCCGGCAGGGCGTAGTCCGTCACCTTCATGTGCTCCAGCAAGCCGATCGTCGAGACAAGCCACGCGGTAATCGTCGTCCCGATGTTGGCGCCCATGATGACGCCGATGGCCTGCTTCAGCGTCATCAGGCCGGCGTTCACGAAGCCGACCACCATGACGGTGGTGGCGCTGGAACTCTGGATGAGGCAGGTGATACCCGTCCCTGCCAGGACGGAGACGAAGATGTTGTAGGTGAGGATGCGCAGCACGCGCCGCATGCGATCGCCGGCGGCGCGCCGCAGCGCGTCGCTCATCGTGCGTATGCCGAGGAGAAACAGGCCGAGACCGCCGATGACAAGGAAGGCAATCCGATGAGGCTCCAAGCATCGTCCTCCGCGTCTGTCACTTCATGAGGCGCGCCGAGGCGTCCGCGTCACCTCTTGTCGATGGCCGCATCGCTTTCGGCCTTGCTCTCGTCCCACTCCCCGTGGAAGCTCGACGTGGCGCGAAGTCGCTCCATCAGGCTGTCGTACTCCGCCCGGTCCAGCGGCAGGTCGACCGGCCCTCCCTTCTGGGAGGACAGGATGATGGCGTTGGCGAGTTCCAGCGAGAGCAGGGCTTCCTGGCCGGGCGACAGCAGCGGCTCGCCCTCGAGGATGGCCCGCGCGAAGTTGCCCATGATGGCGCCCTGTCCCGTTGCGCTCTCGGGCACCTCGAGTTCCACCTTGTTCAGCTTCGGCGAGCCCCACATCTCGGTGTTGGTCCGGTTGAACTCGGTGATGGGCGGCTCGTAGCGCCAGAACTCCAGGTCCCGCCCCGTCAGGCGCAGCTTGCCCCGGTCGCCGGCGATCTCGATGAACCGCTGGCCCATCTCGCAGGTGGAGGCGTAGAAGTAGCCCGTCGCCCCGTTGGCATACTCCAGGGCGGCCTCGACGTGGTCCTCGACCTCGATCCGGTGCATCCTCTGGCTGCAGTGGCCCGTGACCTTCGCCGGCAGTCCGCTGAGCATGCAGAAGACGTCCATCAGGTGGGGGGCCTGGTTGAGCAGCACGCCGCCGCCCTCCCCGGCCCAGGTCGCCCGCCAACTGCCGGAGTCGTAGTAGGCCTGCGACCGGAACTCAGGCGCCATGAACAGCGTCCGGTGGATCTCGCCGATCTCGCCGGCTTCGACCAGTTGGCGGGCCTTCCGGATCATCGGCAGGGCCCGCATCTGGAAGTTGACGGCGAAGACCTTGCCGCTCTTGCGGGCGGCCTCGGCCATGCGCTCGGCCGCGCCGATCTCCACCCCGACGGGCTTCTCGCTCAGCACGTGCAGACCGGCCTCGAAGGCCTCGATGGCCAGCGTCGGGTGGAAGTAGTGCGGCGTGGCAATCAGCACGGCCTCCACAAGACCCGAGGCGATCAGGTCGCTGCCGCTCTCGAAGTGCCGCACGCCATACTCTTCCCCGACCGACCGCGCGCGGGCGGCGCGGATGTCGGCAACGGCCGTCAGTTGGACCTCTTCGACCTCGGAGATCTTCTTACAGTGAGACGTCCCCATGCCGCCCACGCCGATCACGCCCAGCTTGACCGTCCCCGCCATTGCTCCGTCCTCGATCCTTGCCGCCGGTAGAGAGCCGAACCGCTTCGGAGGGCCCGACCGCCACTGTTGTACCCGGCGGGCGACGCGCCCGCAACCGAAACGCACCCTCCAGACGCGGGACGTGCGCACGCGTGCCGGTCCCTGTCCGTCCGCGTGTGTCCGTGCCGGCACGAACGACCGGAACGGTGGGCGGCGGAGGATGGTAGCCCCAAGGGGATTCGAACCCCTGTTACCGGATTGAGGGTCCGGTGTCCTGGACCGGGCTAGACGATGGGGCCACGCTGCGAGAGAGTGTGGCTGAGGATCCAGGATTCGAACCTGGAACGCCTGATCCAGAGTCAGGTGTGTTGCCGTTACACCAATCCTCAGCGCTCCCCCGAGTATACACCGAGCCGGCACCCGGTTCAAGGCAACGGCGTGCCCTCGGCTCGCCGGGCCGCCCGGTCCGCCGTGCGGAGGATCGCTCCGCCGGCGCTGTGCCGCGCGTGCGGCGCCAGGTCCAGCACCTCGCGCGCGAGGCGGCCGGCCTCCTCCACGCGCCCGGCCCGTATGTGCTCCGCCACGGCGTCCGAGGCGTACCTGACCACGACGTGGCGCAGCAGCGGGTTCTGCGGCCACCAGCGCGCGGCATCCCGCACGATGGCATAGGCTTCGTCCGCGCGGTCACGGGATGCGGCATCCCGTGCCTGGCTGATGGAGACCTTCTGAACGTACCAGCGGGGGCTGAGCTGCAGAGGCAGGATCCGCCAGACCGTCCCGTGCAGCACAGGCCCGAGCCCCAGAAGCAGCACGGCGGCGAACGCCAGCAGGCGCTGGGGCCGGACGCCGCAGGGGGCGCCCAGAAGGTCGTCCGTCCCGGCGGGTTCGGCCGAAGCGCGGCCGGCCCGGCGACGAAGGCCGAGCAACGCGCAGGCCGTGAGGACGACCAGGCCGCCAAGCGTCGCCAGGAGCCCCACCCGGAAGCTGCGGGGCCGGAACTCCAGGACCACCTCGTGCCGCCCGGGGGGCAGCCGCACGGCCTTGACGGCGACGTTGGCCCGCAGGAGCGCGGCCGGGCGACCGTCGACCGTGGCCGTCCAGCCGGGATAGTGCTGGTCGGCCAGCACGACGTAGCCGGGGCGCGACAGCTCGGCGGCCAGGCGGATGCGGTCGCCGTCGTCTCGGATGATCCGCACGGATTCGTCGGCGCCCTGTGTGCCGTCGTCGAGCCACAGGGGCGGTTCCGCGTCGTCGTGCAGGAGGATCCGCTCTCGGGGGTCGAAGCGCTCCGCGTCGCGCAAGATAGCGCCCGCGCTCCGGTCGTCGACCGCGCGGGATGCCCGGTGGACGATGCAGGCACGCGGAAGCGCCCGGGGGTTCTCGAAGATGTGCACGTCGCCGATCCGGTCGACGTGCGTAAATCCGCCCGGCAGATCGGGCGTCGGGGTCAGGATCCAGCGGACGTTCAGCAGATCGAGCGCCGGCGAGATCGGCACCTCTCCCAGCGTCGCCGGCACCAGGCGCATCCCGAGCAGGGCCTTGAGCGCGCGGGTCTGGAGCGGCGAGAAGCCGTTGACCGACGGGATGCCCCAGAGCATGTTGACGTTGTGCGGCAGGCGCTCGAACGAACGGGCGTAGAGGCGGGGCCGCACGGCCCAGCCCTGGGAGTCGGGGAAGAGAGCAGGCGGCTGCGCGGGGTCCACGGCGTCGTAGATGCGGTGCCGCAGTATGCGCCCGGGCGGCAGCGCGCGCACCGCCTGCGCAAGCGGGGGAGGAACGGAGTAGAGCGTCGGCGCGGTGACGGCATTCGAATCGCGGGCGGTCCAGGCCAGCTCGCCGAAGATGAGGGCGCACAGCAGGCCGGCAATCACGAACGACGGCGCAGTGCGCCGGGCCGCCAGGAGGACCAGGCCCGTGCCGGCGATCGCGGCCAGGGCCCGGCGGGTCATGTCGGCGGGCAGGGTGCCGTGGAAGTAGTTCCAGAGGTGCTCCAGACGCGCCGGGCTGAGGGGGAAGGCCCGGGCCAGACCCTCACGACTCAGAGAGGCAAACCGGCCGGTCGCAGCCCACGCGATGACCAGGGCGGTCGCGCAGAGGGCGAGCGTGAGGCCGGCGGCCCGGAGGGCGCTGCGCCGGACCCGCCGACGGTCGGTGCCGTGCAGGAGGGCGTCCAGCCCCATGCCGGCCAGCACGGCCACGCAGAGCGCCGTAACGAAGGCGAACCGCGAGGGCAACCGCGCGGAGCGGAAGATGGGCAGGAGCGAGAAGACCGCGCGGATCACGCCGCTGGAGCCCATCGCAAACAGGAACGAGAAGACCCCCAGGCCGGCGAAGAAGACGGCCCGGCGGCTCCGGTCTGCACCGACGGCCACGAAAGCGAGCAGAAGGGGCACAACGCCCATGAACAGGGTGATCTCCGCGTAGAGCCCCGGCTCGACGGCGCCCCAGTAGCCGGCCAGGCCGGGGCTGCCCCAGTAGTGCGGCAGCAGGAGCGTCATCAGATTCCCTGGGACGCCGGGGTCGGCACCGGCCAGGGGCTGAGCGTCGCCGGCGCGCATGCTGCGGCCGACGAGTTCCAGGAGCGGCAGGAGCTGGGCGCCGGCCAGTGCTGCGGCCAGCAGGCCGGCCAGGGCAAATCCGACGAGGAGCCCGGCCACCGTCCGCCGGGAACCGCCGGTGGCTTCGATCAGCCCCAGGCGCCAGACCAGGTAGGCGCCGCACGGAAGCACGCAGTAGAGCGTGTACTGCGGCTGGGCGCCCAGCACCAGCAGTGCGGTGGCCGCTGCGAATGCCGACAGGGACAGGGCGTGGCGGCGACGACAGGCCAGTTCAATGAGGACCAGCAGCAGGGGCAGGTAGCTGACGCCGACGACGATGTTCGTGTGGTGGGCGTGCGCGATCACGGGCCCGCAGAGCATGTAGCACAGGCCGGCCGCGACGGCGCCCGCGCGGCCGACGCGGTGGACGCGTGCGAGCGCGTAGGCGAACGCGCCGGCCAGGAAGAAGTGCAGCACGGTGTAGTAGTTGTACGCTACCCACGCGGGGAGGAACCGGAACAGGACGAGGAATGGCGGATAGAGCGGGTTGCCCTGGCTCTCGGCCAGCAGGGGGAACCCGCAGAACAGGTCGGGCGTCCACAGCCGCAGGCGGCCCTGGCGCAGGCCCTGGGCGAAGAAGGCGCGGAAGGGGTAGTTCTGCAGGGCGTGGTCGTAGTGGAAGAAGACGCCGCGCAGTGCGACGGCCTTCCGGAAGAACAGCCCGCAGGCCAGAAGCAGCACGAACAGCGGGCCGAGTTCGCGCCGCACGGCGGATCGTCGGTCGGTCGGCCACCCCATGGTGCGTCCGCCAAGGGGCATCTTCGATGCCGGGGGAAGCTCAGCGTCCACGTTACGGGACCTGAACGACGACCTTGCCGCTGCCCTGGTTCCCGCGGGCATCGGCCGCGGCGAAGACGAACACGTGCTCGCCGGGCTCCAGAACGTCCGTCTCGTGGCCGAAGGCCTCCTCGCGCGCGTCGAGCATGGCGTCGTCGGGGAACACGGGCTGCCAGTCGTCGGCGTTCTGGCTGACCTCGATCTTGGTGATGCTGCTCAGCTCGTCGCGCACCGTGCCGGTGATCCGGAAGGACCCGTCGGGCCGTCGGATGGCCCGGAGGTCCCGCACGGCCGGGCCGCGGTTGTCGATCAGCACGGGGATGGACACGCGCTCGTCGGTCAGGGCCTCGGGGCCGGGTCGCGCGAGGCGGTCGCCGGCGACGAGTTTCAGGACGTAGAGGCCGTCGGGCACGCGGGACGTATCCCACACGTGCGGCCCGTCGGCCCGCACGTCCTCGGCGACGAGTCGCCATTCGGTCTCGTCGAGTGCGCGGCAGTAGAGCGTGTAGATGAGTTCGTCCTCGTTCGGGTCGGCGGCCTGCCAGCCGACCTGGCGCAGTGACGGCGGCGTCTTCTGTTCATCACGAGAGGAGGAGTTCGAGGGCCGGCGGGGCCGGCCGCCCTCGCCCTGCGCTGACTTGCCGAGCACGGACTGGCCGTCGACGAGCAGGTCCTCGATGCGCGGGCGCCGGTTGTCCTGCAGGTAGCTGATGCCGACCTCGACGAGGCGCGGCCCGTCGACCCCGGGCGCGCCGCGCAGCTCGGCGGCGAACTGCGCGAACCGGCCGGCGGGCCGGTCCAGTGCCTCGCCGTCGGGGTCGGCGGCCCAGGGGGACCAGTCGCTCCAGTGGTCGTCCGGCTCGCTGCTGTTGCCCGTGCGCACGCGCACGCGGATGTCCGACCCGATGCCGCCGGCGACGTGCCGCCACCAGAGGCGCCCCCAGCGGGACAGGTAGGTGGCGTCGAACGGCTTGCTCAGGTAGGTGCCCGTCCGGCGCATGCCCGGCCGGAGCCGGAACAGCCCGCCGGGGCTGCCGGTGCCGACGATCACGCCCTGGGCCCCGGCCGCGACCATGGCGGTCACGTGCGCGGCGTCGAGTTCGGTGACCACGCGCGAGACGGGGCTCGGCCCGACGCCGAACACGCGGCCGCCCGCGCCCGTGCCCAGCAGCACCTGCTCGCCCATGGGGGCCAGGCTGAGCATGAAGACGCGGTCGATGCGCAGAAGCCGCTCCGCCCCGCGTTCCGGCAGGATGCGATAGAGACTGTTGAAGGCACCGGGCGGGCCTGCGGCCGGTGGCGGCGTCATCGGCGGCGGGTCGTGTGCGTCGGCGGAGCCGGCCGGCGGACCGGGCCGGGCCGATTCCTCGCCCTGCGCCGTGCAGGCATACAGCCGGTCCTCGGCGTCCAGGTAAAGGGCGTGGACCTCGTCTTCGTCGGCGTCGTGGATGAGCGTGGCGCGGCCGCCTCCATCGACGCGATAGACGTAGCCGTCCGTGTCGGTCCCCACGTACACCGTGCCGTCCGGCGCCACGGCCAGGCACATCAGGTTCTTCTGCTTGAGTTCCAGAAGGGCGGCGCCCTCGCCGGCGCGGTTGAGCCTGTACAGCTTGCCGGTCGGGCCGGTGGCGCAGTAGATCTCGCTGTGCGGCCCCAGGGCCATGTCCCACACGTATGCGGCCTCCAGGTCAGCGAAGGTGGTCACGCGCCCGGCGCGGCTGATGCGGTGGATGATGCCGTTCGGGCCGGTGCCGGCCAGGACGCTGCCGTCCGGAAGCGCCAGAACGCTCAGCACGACCTTCTGGTCGCTCGTGTGCAGCAGCTCGGCACGGCGGTCGCGCACGGCGTAGACGGCCGGCGGACCGACGGTGGCCGCGTAGACGGTGCCGTCCTCCCCCGCCGCCAGGTCCCAGACGAACTCGGCCGTCAGACCTTCGATGTCCTCGCGCTCCGGAGCCAGCTCGACCTCGCCGGTCGAGCGGACCGAGACCCCCTGCAGCTTCCCTTCGGCGAACTGCTGCGCCCCGGCCGTCGACCACGTCATGCCCACGGCGCCGAGCGCGATCGGCAGCGGCGGCAACAGGGCGATCGTCATGAGCAGCAGGCATCGTCGCATCATTGTCCCCCGGAGGCCGTCCAGGCGACGGCTTCTCGTTCCTTGACGGTGAGGGTGAGAACCAGCGCGCCCTCGATCACCCACGGCGTCTGCACGCGCTGCACGATGTCGGTCACCAGGGGCCGGCTGCGGCCCGCCCCATCGCTCTGCGTGAGGATGCCGCGCGCCGACGGCGGCAGGGCCGGCATGGCCGCGCCGTCGTAGCGGAGCCCCTCATCCATGACGGAGGCCCTCAGGACCAGGTCGCGGTTGGAGCCGGGCTGCGTCAGGCTCCCGATCAGGTCCTCCAGGGACCTGGGGTCGTAGAACCCGGGGTCGAGGCCGCGCTCGATCATCCGGTTGGTGACGGCGTCGCAGACGAGTATCTGCAGGGTGCTGCCCGGCCGGGCCGTCTCGGGCACGTCGAGGGTGAGCGCGCGGGTCTCCTCCTCGCCTCTGTACTGCTTCAGCCGCACGTGCACGGTGGCCCGTCCGCCCGGGGCGACGCGCGTGCGGTCGACCCAGGCGCCTTCGATCAGGGCGCTCTCGAAGCCCGGTCGGACCTCCACCTCGTAGTCGACGCTCTCGATCTCCACCTCACGATACGGGTTCAGGAGCAGGGCGTCCAGCGGCATGGCCACCAGGTCGAGCGCGGGCAGGACGGCCGAGGAGTCGGTGTAGGCGTTGCGGAGCACGAGCGGCTCGGTGCGCCCCTTCAGGCGGACCTCCGCCCGGGCGTCCAGCGTGCAGGGCGAGCCGTCGCCATCCCAGCGCTGACCGCTGTAGTACAGGGCCATGAAGGTCAGCATCGGGGCGGTCGCCCAGTAGCCGGCCACCCGGTAGTTGTACTGCTGGTCGACCGCGCCCCGGATGCGCACCGTGCACGGAAACGTGGGCGCCTCCTCGCCGAGGCGCGCGAGGATCGCCGGCTCGCAGTCCTGCACGATGCGGCCGATCGCCCTGCCGGCCGACGCCAGCTTGAACGACCTCATCGACGACGGCACGATCGCCTGCACCTCGCCGAGCACCAGCGGGTAGTCGGCCTGGCCGCCGCCGAACATGGGGTGGCCGAACGCCAGGGCGTGCTCGTCGTCGAACCAGGTGAGCGTGCCCATCCCGCAGACGTCCATGTCGCCCGTGATGAGCCCGGCGCCCACCGTCATGCCCGGCTCCAGGTCCGGCGCCTCGGCCGCGCCGGTGCCGGTCACCTGGACGGGAAGGAAGCCCGAGCCGTCCAGCATGGACCGCACGAAGGAATCGGCCGCCAGGCCGCCCGTCATGCCCAGAGGCATCGGGAGGGGCTGGATGAGGGGGTCGACGCCGGCCGGCAAGAGGCCGGCCGGGGCGGCGCCCCCGCTCGGGGTGGCGAAAACCGTCGTCAGGGGAGGCACCATGAGGCGGACGGCGGCCTCCTGCACGGCGGCGCGCAGTCCGCCGTCCCCCGGGGGCGAGGACACCGGAGCGGCCAGGCCCCGGGCGCGTTCCCGCTGCACCCGGCGCGCCTGTTCCCGGGCATCCGCGTCGGCACGTCGGTCGATCTCGCGCACGGTCAGCATGTCGACGAAGGGCGTCACGCCGGCCAGGGGAATGGAGGTGAAGGTCCAGCCGTAGGCAACCGCGCCGAGCAGCTTGCCGTCGATGTAGACGGGGCTGCCGCTCATGCCGGCGATGATGCCGGCTTCGTCGATGACCGGGCCGCTCATGCGGATCAGCACCAGGTCGCCCTTGGGGAAGTACCCGGCCATCCGGCCGAGAACTTCGAACTCAAACCGCTCGGGCCGCATGCCCTTCAGCGTGGTCATGCCGTAGCCCTTCATGCCGGTACGGACGTCGGCAGGCGGCATGACCTGCGGCCCCGCCGCCGCCGCCCCGGCCGAGACGGCCGGCATCGCAAGCAGCAGCCCGATGAGCAGACACGCGGTCCTGCGGAGCACGGCGGCGGTCCTACGTTCGGTCATGTCCACCTCTTAGGATGCACCCGGCACGGCGCCGCCACTGTACGCGCTGCGGGCACCGAATGCAAATCCTGCCGGCGGACGACGGGAGGCGCCTTCAGGCGCGTTTGCGTTCGGCGGCCGCCTCGGCCTCGCGGCGGCTGATGTCGGCTCCGAGCAGCGCCAGGCGGCGCACAAGCTGGTCGTATCCGCGGTCGATCTGGGCGACGCCTCGGACAACCGTCTCGCCCTCGGCGGCCAGCCCGGCCAGCACCAGTGCGGCGCCGGCACGGAGGTCGGCGGCATGGACGGCGGCCCCCCGGAGCGATGCGGGGCCGTCGATGACCGAACTGGCGCCCCGCACGCTCACGCGGGCGCCCATGCGGTTGAGCGCCTCCACGTGGGTGAACCGCTCGGGATAGACGGTCTCGTGCAGGACGCTGCGGCCCCGGGCCAGGCACAGGACGGCGCAGACCTGCGGGTGCATGTCGGTGGAGAAGTGCGGGTAGGAGCCCGTGCGCACGTCCACTGGGCGCAGGGGCCCGGCGCACGAGCCGGTCAGGACGGAGTTGCCCTCCTGTACGTCGAGCCCGGCCCGGCGGAACACGTCCAGCTCGGCGCGCATGTGATCGGGGCAGGCGCCCGCCAGGCGGATGCGGCCGCCGGTGAGGGCGGCGGCCGCCAGGAACGTGCCGGCCTCGATGCGGTCGGGGATGATCGTGTATTCCGTTGCCTGCAGGCGGTCGACGCCGTCGATGGTCAGGGTGTTCGATCCGATGCCGGCGATGCGCGCGCCGCAGCGGTTCAGGAAGTGGGCCACGTCCTGGACCTCGGGCTCAGAGGCGGCGCTCTCGATGACGGTGCGCCCCCGGGCCAGGACGGCGGCCATCATCACGTTGGCCGTGCCCAGCACGGTGTAGCCGCGGGGCCCCGCCATGTCGATGCGCGTGCCGGTCAACTCCCCGGCCTGGGCGTACACGTAGGGATGGCAGAGGCGGAAGCGCGCCCCGAGGGCCTCCAGGCCCTTCACGTGCAGATCGATCGGGCGCTTGCCGATGACGCACCCGCCGGGGGCGGGCAGCACGACGGCTCCGCGCGTGGCCAGCAGCGGCCCGAGCACGCAGACGCTTCCGCGCATGTCGCGGACCAGATCGCACGGCCCGACGTGCGGCTGGGTGCCGCCCGGCGTGAGGCGCACGCTCTCGGGACCAAGCCAGTCGACGGCGGTGCCCAGGTGTTCCAGGATGCCGCACATCGTCTGCACGTCGCGCAGCCGCGGCACGTGGTGCAGCGTGGTGGGTTCCGGCACCAGCAGCGAGGCCGCCATGATGGGCAGCGCAGCATTCTTGGCGCCGCTCACCTGCAGGTCGCCCCGCAGGGGACGTCCGCCCCGGATGACGATCTCTTCCATCGACAGCCCCTATCGTTTGCACACGCAGAAGACGCGTTCGCATCCCGCCGTGTCGGAAACCGTCTCCACGGTCTCCATTCGGAATGCCCCGGTGAGGGCGGCCAGGGCGGCCACCGCGGGCGCCTGCCCCTCGCCCAGTTCCAGGATGAGCCAGCCGCCGGACGGGAGCACGGCCGCGCCCGCCGGCACGAGTCTTCGGATGACGTCCAGCCCGTCCGGCCCGCCGTCGAGGGCCGCGCGCGGTTCGTGATCCCGCACTTCCGGCGCCACCGTTTCGATGTCCGCCGAGCAGACATAGGGCGGATTGGCGGCCAGCAGGTCCACGGTGCTCCGGCCGCACGGGAGCAGCTCGGACAGTGGCTCGGCCAGATCGCCCCGGCCGAACGCCACGCGCTCGGAGACGCCCAGGGCGGCGGCGTTCCGCCCGGCCACCGCCAGGGCGTCGGCGCTCGAATCCGTGGCGGCGACGTGCAGGTCGGGACGCTCGGCCGCCAGGGTGACGGCAACCACGCCGCTGCCCGTGCACACGTCGGCGGCCCGGCACGCGCCGGCCGGCAGACGCTTCAGGCAGGCATCAACCAGCAGCTCGGTCTCCGCCCGCGGGACCATGACGGCGGGGGTCACCTCGAACGGGCGTCCGTAGAACTCGCACCGGCCCGTCAGATACTGCAGTGGCTCCCGGGCCGCGCGCCGGCGCACCAGCTCCCGGAACCGTGCCCGGTCCTCCTCGCCCGGAACGCGCTCAAAACGGGCGTAGAGCATGATCCGGTCCACGCCGAGCACGTGCCCGAGCAGCACCTCCGCATTGAGGCGGGGATTGCAGATGCCGGCAGCGCGGAAGTGCTTGGTGGTCCACTCCAGGAGCCGCAGTATGGTCCACGTCTGCTTGCCGCTCTGCGCCGTCATCGCCATCGCCCGCTCCGGTGCCGCACCCGACAGAAACCCATCGGATTGTATGCGCCCAGCCATGACCGAAGTAAAGAAGCGCCGCCCCAAACCGCTCTGAAGGCCCAGATCGGCCCTCAGAGCCCTTGAGACCCGCACCGGAATCTGGCGCGGCGACCCGGAAATGAATGCCCGGCCCGCCCGCGAAACGGACCGCGGGGGCGTTTTACCTTGACGTGGCGCCATTATCCCTTACAATCTCCCCACACGACTGGGCCAATTCCGGCCGAAAAAAGCCGTACGGCTGCCTCGCTGCAGAACCGCAGGTGAGGCGTTTCACCTATGATGGTACGCTGAGGGACGGCCCGGACCGAACCGGCGTGCCGGCCACGGCAGTTCGCGCAGATCCATCCATGCCAGGTGGGGCTGCTGTACGCGACGCCGGACGGCCTGCACCGCCGAGGCCCGAGGAACCGATCCCGGGAGACCCGGATGAAGAACACCCGCACAGAGCTGTTGCGCGCCCGACTGCCGGCCGACCACCTCCAACGGCTCACCGCGCTGCCCAACCCCACCCTCCACGAGTTCGTGGCGGACGCCATCGAGCTGTGCGAGCCCGACTCTGTATTCGTATGCACCGACCGCCCCGAAGACATCGCCTACGTGCGGCGTCAGGCCGTCGAACGGGCCGAAGAGACCCCGCTGAGGATCGAGGGCCACACAGTCCACTTCGACGGTTACTTCGATCAGGGCCGGGACCGGGAGGTCACGCGCTACCTCGTGCCGGAGACGGAGACGCTCAGCGAGGCGCTCAACCAGGTCGAACGCGGGAAGGGTCTGAGCGAGGTGCGCGGCTTCCTGAAGGGCTCGATGCACGGGCGCGAGATGGTGGTCCGCTTCCTCTGCCTGGGGCCCACGAACTCCCCCTTCAGCATCCCCTGCGTGCAGTGCACGGACAGCTTCTACGTCGCCCACAGCGAGGACCTGCTCTACCGGACGGGGTACGAGGAGTTCCGCCGGACCGGCGACCGGGCCGACTTCTTCCGCATCCTGCATTCGGCCGGCAGGCTCGACGAGCGCATGACCAGCAGCGAGCCGGACAAGAAGCGCATCTACATCGACTACACGGCCGATGCCATCTACAGCGTCAACACGCAGTACGCCGGCAACACCGTCGGCCTGAAGAAGCTGGCCCTGCGCCTGACCATCCGCAAGGCCGAGCGCGAGGGCTGGCTGGCCGAGCACATGTTCCTGATGGGCGTGCACGGGCCGGGCGGACGCAAGACCTACTTCACCGGCGCCTTCCCCAGCGCCTGCGGCAAGACGTCCACCGCCATGCTCCCCGGCGAGACGATCGTCGGCGACGACATCGCCTACCTGCGCGACTTCGACGGCCGTGCCCGCGCCGTCAACGCCGAGAGCGGCATCTTCGGCATCATCCAGAGCGTCAACCCCAGGAACGACCCGGCCATCCACGAGGTGCTCACAACGCCGGGCGAGGTCATCTTCTCCAACGTGCTCGTCAAGGACGGCCGTCCCTACTGGCTGGAGATGGGCGCGGACGTCGAGATGCCGCGCGACGGAGTCAACTACAGCGGCGAATGGCAGGTGGGGAAGAAGGGCCCAGATGGCAAGGAAGTACCCCTCGCCCACAAGAACGCCCGTTACACGGTCGCCCTGAAAGCGGTGGCCAACGTCGACCCGGAACTGGACAACCCCGACGGAGTGCCCGTCGGCGGCATCATCTACGGAGGACGAGCCGCCCGATGCCCGGTGCCCGTCCGCCAGAGCTTCGACTGGGCACACGGCATCGTCACCTGCGGCGGAGCCCTGGAGACCGAGACGACCTTCGCCGTCATCGGCCAGGAGGGACGTGTCGAGGTCAACCTGATGAGCATTCAGGACTTCGTGTCCATCCCCCTCGGCCGCTACATCGCCAACAACCTGAGCTTCGGCGACAAGCTCCGGTGCCCCCCTCCGATCTTCGGGGTCAACTACTTCCTGCGCGACACCGACGGCCGGTTCCTCAACGGGCTGCGCGACAAGGCCGTCTGGCTCAAGTGGATGGAACTGCGCGTGCACGGCGAGGCGGACGCTGTGCGGGGCCCCACCGGCTGGCTGCCCCGCTACGACGATCTGGCACGGCTCTTCAGGGATGTGCTCCAGGCCGACTACTCGCGGGACGACTACGTCCGCCAGTTCACGATCCCCGTGCCCGAGAACCTGGCACGGCTCGACCGGGTCGAGGCATTCTACCGCGACCACGTGCCCGGCGCCCCGGCGGCCGTGGCCCGCACGCTCCGGGAACAGCGCCGCCGCCTGGAGGAAGCGCAGGCCCGGTTCGGCGACCGGATCTCTCCGTTCGACCTCTGCTCCTCGGCACCCCCCTTGCATCCACCCGCGGGCGTCGGATAGACATATCCCCGGGCGGGGCCTCTGTCCCCGCAGGCCCGCACGCGGGGGGATGACCATGGCACAGCCGTCCGGCAGAGGTTGGCAGCGCCTCCGGACACTGGTGATCTGCCTCGGCGCGGCCGCGTTCGTGTTCCTGATGCCCGCCCGGCTGACGGCGCCCGCCCGGACGCTGTTCAACGAGGCGGTCGGACCGGTCGAGACCGCCGCCTTTCAGGCAACCGGGGACGCCCTGGCCGCCACCGGCACGTTGACGGACATGTTCCTGCAGCGCGACCGGGAGCGGGCGCTCGCGGCCGAGGTCGCCCGCCTGGGCAACGAGGTCCTCGTCCTGGCCGACGCAGTGGCCCGCGCCCGACGCGAACTGGACGCCGTGGGCACGCTGACCGTCGTCGACCTTCCGTTCCATGCCGTCAGCGCGCGCATCAGCGCCTACGACACCTCCCCCATGCGCCAGACGGTCTCGGTGCGCGCCGGCGCCCGGGACGGAGTCGGCCCGGGCATGGCGGCCGTCGCCCAGGGCGCGCTGGTCGGCGTGGTCACCGAGGCCGGCCCCCGCCAGTGTCGCGTGCGGCTCATCACCGACCCCGGCAGCGCCCTCCCCTGCCGGGCGGCCACGGGGCAGGACGTCTTCGTGCTCCAGGGCACCGGCGCCCCCCTGTGCAACGTGGACTGGGTGGACCGCCACGGGTTCCTGGGAGTCGGAGACGTGCTGGTCACAAGCGCGCGACGACACGATCCGGACAGCCTGCTGGTCCTCCCGGACGGCGTGCCGGTCGCCACCGTGCAGACGCTCGCGCCGGACCGCCTCCGCCCGCTCTTCCTGGAGGTGGCCGCCGAGCCGCGCGCCCGCCTGGAGCGCCTGGAAACGGTGCAGATCCTGGTGCCCGACGCCTGACGCTCAGGCGCGCCTCGGACCGAAGATGGCCGTGCCGATCCGCACCATGTTGGCGCCCTCCTCCACGGCCACGCGGTAGGAGTGCGTCATGCCCATGGACAGCGCGTCCATGCGCACCCCCGGGGGGCATTCGCCGCAGAGCCGCTCGAACAGCCCGCGCACGCGACGGAGGTAGGGCCGGGCGTCTTCGGGGTCCTCGCAGTAGGGCTCCATGGCCATGAGCCCCTCGATGCGCAGATTGGGCAGGGCGGCGACGCTGCGAATCAGGTCGGGCACGGAATCGTAGGGCGCACCGGTCTTGCTCGACTCCCCCCCCACGTTGACCTCGATGCAGACCCGCACGGGACCCTTTGCCCGGTCGTTGAGGACCCGGGCGAGCCGCAGCGAGTCGACGCTCTGGAAGACGTCGAAGGTCTCCAGCGCCCGACCCGCCTTGTTGCGCTGCAGGTGCCCGATCATGTGCCATTCGACGCCGGGCGTCGGCCCCAGTTCGGCGCGGGCGGCCTGGGCCTCCTGCACGTAGTTGTGCCCGATCACGCGCGCGCCGGCGGCGAGCACGTCGGCCATCTCGGCGGCGGTCCGCGCCTTGGCGGCGACGACGATCGTCACGTCCTCGGGCAGCGACCGTCGGATGCGGCCGTAGTTCTCAGCGGCGTCCATGGTGGTCACCCCGTACCCCGCTGGAGGAGGCTCTACATGAAGCGCACGAAACGGTTCCGATCGTCCACCAGGACCTTGCGGACCTCGACGGGCCCCTCGGCCAGTTCGAAGCCCATCACGATCACCCGGTGCCCCTTACGGATGCGGTGGGCGGCGGCACCGTTGATGCAGACCCGGCCCAGGCCGCGCTCGCCGACGATGACGTAGGTCTCCACGCGTTCCCCGTTGTCCAGGTCCGCCACCAGCACCTTCTCGCCCTCCATCAGCCCGGCGCGTTCCACAAGGTCCGCGTCCAGGTCGATGCTGCCGACGTACTCGACGTCCGCGTCCGTCACCGTGGCGCGGTGGATCTTCGATCGCAGGAACCAGCGCATTGACCTCTCCTTCACGGCTCCTGAAGGCGGCGGCCGTCAGCCGGACAGGGCCTCGACGACCAGTTGGGCCACACGGCGGCCGGACTTGAGCATGCCGCCGAAGATCGGGCCCATGCGCGGCAACCCGTGCGTCGCACAGACGGACATCCCCGCCACGTAGAGCCCGGGGAAGATCTCGCCGGCGCGCTCGACCACGCCCTTCTCGGCCGGTTCGACGTCCATGAAGCCCTCTCCGATGCTCCGCGGCAGCGCCTCGGGCCGCTTGCGCCGCAGCATCTCGACCACCTCGGACGGGTGCCCCGAGGAATCCACCACCTTGCGCGTGGCCAGGCAGACGGGGTCGACGTGGAGGCCGGCCATGCGGATCGGCGTGGAGTTGATGACAACACCGCAGACGACGTCGTTCTTCACGACGATGTCCTCGACCTCCGTCAGGTTCAGGATGGTGGCTCCCGCCTGTTCGGCGCGCAGTGTGAGTGCAGCGGCCAGTTCGACGGCGCCGGCGGTGTGCAGATCGTTCCACTTCTCATGGCGCACGCCGAACTCGTCGAGCAGCTCGGGCTCGTCGACCACGATGACGTTCTGCCCGATGCCGCCGCCCCAGATGCCGCCGCCGGTGGACAGCTTGCGCTCCAGCACGACGGCCTTCAGCCCCGCCCTGGCCATGTGGTAGGCGGCCGCCAGCCCGGCGGGCCCGGCACCGACGACGATCGCGTCGCTCTCGAGCACACGGGTGAACTTGCGGTGGAACGTCTCCAGGATCGCCCTGGTGATGTCGATCTCCTTCATCTCGATCTTCCCTGGCAGTAGAACGGCCGGAATGCCGGCCTGAAGGCAGGGGCGGCCCGGCAGAGGGCCTGCCGGGGCCATTATAGTCCCGTGTTGACGGGCTGTCCATGACACAGGGAGGCGGACGGACCTCGACCGGCCGGCGCGCCGCCGTCCGATGCCCGACTTTGCGCATGCCTGCCACGTCTGCTATGCTGGCAGAGAGCGGCGCGGCGCGGCGCGCGCGGCACGCATCTGATCCTATAGAAAACACTTACGACTCCTCGTGGACAACGGAACTGACCCCAGAACCGTGCTCCTCTACTCGGGCGGCCTCGACAGCCGGCTGGCCTGTGAAGTGCTGCGCCGGGCCGGCGTGGACGTCGTCCTTCTCCAGCACGAAAGCGTGTTCTTCCCCCTGCGGGAGGGCTCGGAGGCGCCGCCCGGCGTCTCGGTGGTCGTGCGCGACCTGACCGAGGAGGTGATCCGCCTGGTCGCCGAGCCGCACTACGGCCTGGGGAAGAACGCCAACCCGTGCCTCGACTGCAAGCAGCGGATGTATGCGCTTGCCTGGGAGGAGGCCGGGCGGCAGGGCGCGGATTTCATCGCCACCGGCGAAGTGCTCGGGCAGCGCCCCATGTCGCAGAACCGCGAGGCATTCGCCCGGATGGAGAAGGGCGCCGGCCTGCGCGGGCTCGTCCTGCGGCCCCTTTCGGGCCGGCTTCTGCCGCCCACCATCCCGGAGGAACGCGGCTTGATCGACCGGGCCGACCTGCTGGACCTGCAGGGGCGCGGCCGCAAACGCCAGATCGCGCTGGCCGCCGCCTGGGGCATTCGCGACTACCCCACCCCTGCCGGAGGCTGCAAACTGACCGATCCGCAGTACGCCGGCCGCGTCCTGCGGCTGCGCGCCCTGGGCCGCCTGACGGCGGAGAACCTGCGCGCCGCACGCTTCGGGCGGTTCGTGGAGTTGCCGGACGGCGCCCCGGCCCTGATTGGCCGCAGCCATGCCGACAACGAGGCCCTTCTGGCCGATGCGCCGGAGGGGTCCTTCATCGTCGAACTCGCCGGGCGGCCGGGGCCGCTGGCCTGCGTGCTCGGGCCGGCCGGCGCGGCGGATCTGGAGCAGGCAGGGGCGCTTGTGATACGCTACAGCCGGTTTGCGGGCGTGCCCGGGTGCGAGGTGCTCGCGCGCACGCGCGACGAGGCCCGCGCCGGGCATGCACGGACGGCGGCCGGTGACGGCCGGCCCGGCCGCAGGGAGCCGGCAGGGTGAGCATGTTCACTTTCGAGACCATCGGGCAACTGCACCGGCAGCTCGAACGCGGCCCGGCACGCGTGCGCCGCCAGCAGGTCCAGCGCCTCGAGGAGCTGGTGGAGGGCCTCGAGCCCGATCGCCTGTATCCGTACGACTTCCTCTTCTACCGCATCACGCGCTACCGCCCTCGCGAGGACGTCCGCGAGAGCTTCCCGGGACGCGAACTGCTTCCCGACCTCCTGACGACGCTCCGCGAACTCTCGGCCGGCGTCCCGGCCGACGTCGCCGAGGTCGACGAGACCGTCTGCTCCCTGGCCGACGTGGCCCGGTCCTGCAACGTGTCCGTGCGCACCGTGCGCAGGTGGCGCCTGCGCGGGCTGCCGACGGCCTACTACCGGTTCCCGGATGGGCAGGCGCGGATGGGCGTGCGGGAGTCGGTGCTGGCGCGATTCCTGGAACGGAACGCCGAGCTGGTGAGTTCCTCCGGCCGATTCTCGCGGCTGACCGAGTCCGAACAGGCGGAGATCATCCGCCGGGCGCGGAAACGCACGTCCGCCGGGGCCGACGTCACCCTGACCGGAGTCGCCACGGAGATCGCCGAGGAGATCGGACGCGCCCCGGAGACGGTGCGCCTGGCCCTGCTGCGCCATGACCGCGAACGACCGGACGAACGCGTGTTCGAGCACACCTCCAGGCGCCCGGCCCGCCCGGGCGAGGTGGCCGCGAGGATGCTGGCCGGGTACGCGGAGGGCCGGCCCGTCGAGGAACTGGCGCAGACCTTCGGCCGCTCGCGGGCGACCGTCTACCGGCTGATCAACCGCCAGCGGGCGATCAGGCTGCTCAAGGAGGCCATCGCGAGCCGGTCGGATCCGGCCTTCGAGACGCCCGGTGCCGACGAGGCCGTCCTCGGCCCGGAGTTCGGTGCGGCCCTGGCCAGGGCGGAGTCCCTGCCGGCGCGCGCCCAGAAACGGGAGCCGGACGGCGCCTGGAAGCAGTCGCCGCTGAGCCGGGCGGAGGAGGCCGCGCTCCTGCGCGCATACCACTATGCCCGGCACAGGGCGGGCCGGCTGCGGCGGGAGCTGGACCCGCGCCGATACGTGCCCTCGCGCCTCCTGGACGAGATCGAGTCGCTCCTGGCCCTGGCCGCAAGGATCAAGGACCTCGTGATGCGCATCCATGCCCCGCTGGCGGAGCACGTCGCCCAGCAGCACTCCGCGCCGGGATCCGATTCGGCTGAGCTGGTGCCGGCGGCCCTGGAGCAGATGGCCGCGTCGGTCGATTCCTTCGACTACGCCGGCCCGGCCCGGTTCACGGCGCACGCGAACCTGGAGATGCTCAAGTACTTCGCCCGGAGGCCGGCGAAAGGCTGACGGCCGGTTGCGGCGAGCGCTTCATTCGCGTATCATGGGGCCGTCCCGGTCTTCTTCCCCGGCAGCCTTGCGCAAAGGTCTTACGCCATGTTTCGATTCGCCGCGTTCCGGCCGCTCCGCTACAACCCCGACGAGATCTCCTTCATCTCGCGCGTCGTGGCCCCGCCCTATGACGTGATCGATTCGCAGGAGGCCAGGGCGCTCCGGGAGCAGGACCCCCACAACGTGATCCGCCTCATCCTGGGGCGGGAACCCGAGGGCGGCCGCCCGGAAGGCGAATACGCAGCCGCGGCCGAGTGCCTGAACGCCTGGCGGCGCGCCGGCGTTCTGATCCGCGACGAAGAGCCGTCCATCTACATCAGCGAGCAGACGTTCACGGCCGACGACCGCCAGTACGTGCGCACCGGCATCCTCTGCGCCCTGCTGCTGCAGGACTACTCGAGCGACGGCGTGCTGCCCCACGAGAACACGTTCTCCGGACCCAAGATGGACCGGTATCGCCTGATCTCGGCATGCCGCGCGATCACGAGCCCCGTCTTCGGCATCTTCTCCGACACTGACGGCCAGGCCGACGCGCTGATCGCCGCCTCGACCGACGGGCTGCCCCTCTACGAATTCCGAGACGAGGCGGATGTCGCCCATCGGATATGGCGAGTACAGGATCCGGCAGTGATCGGCCGACTGGCCGGGCTGCTGGCAGGGGAACGGCTCCTGATCGCCGACGGCCACCACCGCTACGAGACCGCCCTCCGCTACAGCCGGGAACACCGGAGCGCCGACGGCCCGCCCGGCACGGCACCGGAGGACTTCACCATCCTCTTCGCCGTCTCGATCGGAAACAGCGGCCTGGTGAGCCAGCCCACGCATCGCCTGGTCAAGGTCGGCGACTCCTTCGACGCGGGCGCGTTCCTCGAGCAGCTCCGGGAGGACTTCTTCGTCGCAGAGGTGGCCGTCCGAGGCCCGGAAGGCCTGCTGGAGGCCTATCGCGAGGCCGCGGACGAGGCGGGATGGATCGGCGTCTATCTGTCGCCGGCGCGGTTCCTGAAGCTGCGTCCGATCCTCGCGGATCCCCTCGCCGCGTCGTTCCCGGACCAGCCGGCCGTCTGGCGCGCCCTGCCCGTGGCCATCCTGCAGAACCTCCTGATCGAGCCCCTCCTGAGCCGCCCCCCCGCCGAGGCGATCCGCACGGGCGAGCTGGGCTTCACCCAGAAGCCGGAACAGGTCTACTGGCGCGTCGAGGGAGGCCGCAGCGACGTGGGCTTCCTGCTCCCTCCGATCTCGACCCGGACCGTCGAAGAGGTGGCCCGAGCCGGAGCCCGGATGCCCCAGAAGTCGACCTACTTCTGGCCGAAGATCCCGTCCGGATTCGTGATCTATCCCCACGATGACGCTGATTGCCTGCCAAGCCTGTCGCCCTTGTAGCTGCGGGACCGACAGCCGAATCCGGGGCAGGTTTCTTCACTCCCGGCTTCCGATCTGCCCCCCGTGTCCGGCCACGGACCGCGCGGACTCCGGCCCGGACCGCTCGGTACGTGCGTCCCCGCAGTCAGGGATCGGGACGGGCGGCCCGTCACTCGACCCTGGACGCCTCTCTGCCCGAGAAATGCGCCTCTCCGGCCTTTACGCCGCAATCGGGTTTCGGGTATAATGGAGGCAGACGCGGGGTGGTTCACCCGTTCTTTGTGCAGGGCACGGTGAGTGTTGAAATCCTGTCGATAGCCGGTCGGTTACCTGTGGAAATCGTGTTGGAATGCAGCCGATTGACTGTTGCCCATCTGCCGGTTTTCGCGGGCAGATACGGCCAAGCCCGGAGTCAACGCTTATGCGGCTTCGCCCGGACCGGATTTCAACCGTTTTTCGTCAACATCTCCCTCGGGCACGGATTTCGTAAGGTATGACCAGAAGGCAACTTAGGAATAATCCCCTTCGTTGTCTTCGTTCTCCGTTCCCTTAGTGGTTGTTGTGAATGTCTTTATAGGTAGACGACTCAGAACACAAAACGGTTCCGCGGGAGCCGCCCTGTCGCACGCATTACTGGAGAATGCGCGATGAAATTGGTAGCCGAACGGGAAGCGCTTTTCCACGGGTTCCAGCGTGTCGGCGCGATCGTCAGCACCAACATCCAGCAGCCCGTCTATCGGAACGTCCGACTACAGGCTTCTGAGGACGTGTGGCTATCGGCCACGGACCTGGAAGTCGGGATTGCCCTGAGGATTCCGGGCGCACACGTCGAAGAGACGGGCGTGGTTCTCCTGCCCCCAACACGCGTGGCTCCCATCCTGGGCGCGACTCCGGATGAGCACGTATCCATGGTCGAAGACGATGGGGCGGTGCGCATCGAGACGAACGACGGGAGATTCCGCATCCTGGGAGAGGATCCGACGGACTTCCCCGACATGCCCGAGCTTCCCGCGACAGGCGTCGTGGAGGTCGATCCGGAGGTTTTCAAGTACGCCGTGCGGAGGACGTTGTTTGCGGCGGCGGAGGAACGCGGCCGGTTCGCGCTGAACGGCGTCCTGTTCGTGCTCGGCAAGGACGAGGGGCTGGAAGTCGTGGCGGCCGACGGTGCCCAACTGGCACACGTCAGGAAGAAGGTCAGCAATCCCGAAGGCATCCAGACCGAGTTCATCGTGATGAAGCGGGGGCTGGAACTGCTGATGCGGATGGCGGATTACGGCCGGGAGCCCGTGCGGTTTGCGGCGACGGAGAACCAGTTCATCGCCGAGAACGATGCGGGCCGGATGTTCTGCCAACTGGTCGACGGTCAGTTCCCCAACTACAGGGAAGTCATCCCCGAGGAGGGGAAGGTGAAGGTGCAGCTCCCGGTGAAGGAGATGTTGAGCGCCGTGAAACGCGCCTTCTTCCTGACGACGGAGCAGGCGCGGGTCGTGGACTTCCGGTTCGTCTCTGGTGAGCTGCTCATCAGTGCCGAATCGGCGGACATCGGTCGGGCGGACGTGCGGCTGCCGATCGACTATGACGGGGAGGAGGCCACGATCTCCTTCAACCCCGCGTTCCTTCAGAACATGCTGTCCGTCGTGGAGCGGGACGTCGTCAAGATGCGCTTCAACGACCATCGCTCGCCTTGCGTTCTGAAAAGCGGTCTGGACTACACCTACGTTCTGAGCCCGGTCGTCCGGGAAGAGGCCGAGGTATGAGTGGTCCCGCCCCGTGGGATGCGCGGGAGACGGCCCGGTCGTTCGGAGATGTAGTCCGTGCGGTTCTGCGCAGGAAGAAGTTCGCCGAGAAGGGTCGCTACGGACGGCTCGTGAAGGTCTGGAACGATCTGGTGGGACCGGGGGTGGCGGAGCACACCCGTGTGAAGGCATTCCAGGACGGGCGGCTTGTGGTGGACGTAGGCTCGCCGGCCCTACTCCATGAACTCAACGGCTTCCTCAAAGACAGCCTGCTGGCAGGTATGCAGTCGACGGACGCCGGCCGCGACATCGCCCGGTTGGAGTTCCGTTTGGGCGTCGTGCGTTGCGACGGCGACGAAGGCAGATAGACGGCACAGGATCAGCCCATGGCAGAAGACAGACTGGCGGATGACGGATATCAGGCCAACAAGATCCGCGTGCTCGGCGGGATCGATCACGTGCGGGTCCGGCCGGCCATGTACATCGGCGACACGTCCGAGCGGGGACTGCACCACCTGGTGGAAGAAGTCGTCGCCAACAGCATCGACGAGGCCCTGGCGGGACGCTGCGACACCATCCACGTGCGGATCCACGCGGACGGGAGCGTTTCGGTGACGGACAACGGCGGCGGAATCCCCGTCGAGATCCACCCGGAGATCGGGAAGCCCGGCCTGGAAGTCGTGATGACGATGCTCAACGCCGGGGCCAAGTTCGACCACGATTCCTACAAGTTCTCAGCCGGGCTGCACGGGGTCGGCGTCTCCTGCGTCAACGCGCTGAGCGAATGGCTCGAGGCGGAGGTCTGGGTGCATGGCCAGGTGCACTACCAGCGGTACGAACGCGGCGTGGCCAGGACGCCTGTGGAGAACCGCGGCCGCACCGACCGGCGGGGCACGCGCGTGCGGTTCCGGCCCGACGGCACGATCTTCCAGACGACCGAGTTCCGTTGGGACATCATCGCGCGCCGCCTGCGCGAACTCGCCTTCCTGAATGCCGGCGTGTCGATCACCCTCTCCGATCAGGAGCAGGAGAAGGAGCAGACCTTCCTGTACAAGGGCGGCATCCGGGAGTTCGTCGAGCACCTGAACGAGGGCAAGGAGCCGATCCACGCCGACGTCATCTGCATCGAGGGTGCGGGCGACGGGATCGGCTGTCAGATCGCGCTCCAGTACAACGCCACGTACCTGGAGACCGTGTTCTCCTTCGCCAACAACATCAACACGGTCGAGGGCGGAACCCACCTGAGCGGCCTGCGCAGCGCCCTGACGCGCACCATGAACAACTACGCGAAGGAGCACAACCTGCTGAAGGACCTCACCCCGACCGGGCAGGACTACCGTGAGGGGCTCACGGCCGTCATCAGCATCCAGTTGCCCGAGCCGCAGTTCGAAGGCCAGACCAAGACCAAACTCGGAAACCGCGAGGTCGGCGGCCTGGTGGAGCAGTTCGTCAACGAGAAGCTGGGCGTCTACTGCGAAGAGCATCCCGAATGCGCCCGCGCCGTCGTCTCCAAGGCGACCGAGGCGGCCCAGGCGCGCGAGGCCGCCCGCAAGGCGCGGGACCTGACCCGGCGCAAGGGCGCCCTCTCGGGCGCCAACCTGCCCGGCAAGCTGCGCGACTGCTCCAGCCGCGACGTGGCCAGCACCGAGCTGTTCATCGTGGAAGGCCAGAGCGCCGGCGGCACGGCCAGCATGGGCCGTGATCGCCGCTTCCAGGCCATCCTCCCCCTCCGCGGCGTGATCCTGAACGTCGAGAAGGCGCGCATCGACAAGATGCTGAGCAACCTGGAGATCCGCACGCTGATCACCGCGCTCGGCACGGGCATCGGACACGACGACTTCAGCGTCGAGAAGCTCCGCTACGGCAAGGTCATCATCATGGCGGACGCCGACATCGACGGCGCGCACATCCGCACGCTCCTGCTGACCTTCTTCTTCCGGCAGATGCAGCCGCTGATCGAACGCGGGAACCTCTACATCGCTCAGCCGCCGCTCTACCGCATCACGCGCAAGGGCAAGAAGCAGTACGTGTATGATGACCGGACCCTTCAGAAGACCCTGCTGGACCTCGGTGTCGGCGAAGCGCGCCTGCAGTTCCGGCTCTCGGACGGAACCGAAGGGAATCTGGAACCCGAGGACCTGGCGACGTTTGTCAACACACTGGCCGACCTGGAGCAGGTGATGTCGCGCCTCTCCTCCCACGGCGTGGACGTGCGGCGGTGTCTGGCCGATGGAATGGGCGGGCAGGTCGGGCGGTTCCCGCTCTATCGCGTGCTGCGCGTCGACGCGGACGGGCGCGAGCACGAGCACCTGTTCTACACCGAAGAGGAGTTCGACGCGTTCATCCGGCATCTCCACGAGGAGTTGGAGCAGCGCGGCGAGGACTTGGAGATCATCGAGGAAGACGCGTCGGCCGACCTGACGGAACGCCCGCAGCGCAACAGCATCCGGCCCCTCCGTTTTGACGAGGCGGAACGGGTCGAAGAACTGATTCAGCGGCTGCGCACACTCGGCCTATCCGGGCGCTGCCTGTTCGACGGGAACGGCGAGGACGCCGATTTCCGCGTTCTCTCCAACGGCAGCGAACGCCGGGTCTCGTCGCTCCTGGCGCTCATCTCTGCAATGCGCGAACTCGGCCGCGAAGGCCTGGACATCCAGCGTTACAAGGGGCTGGGCGAGATGAACGCCGCCGAACTGGCCGAGACGACCCTCAACCCCGAGTCGCGTCGCACCGTGCAGGTGACGATCGGCGACGCCGTGACGGCCGACCGTTACTTCAGCATCCTCGCCGGCAAGGACGTGAAGCCCCGGCGCGAGTTCATCGAGCGGCACGCCCTGGAGGTGAGGAACCTGGACGTATAGGATGAGCAGACACGCGTCCGCCGGCGCGCCTGGCCTTCAGGCCCTTCGGATCCGGGAGGCGGAGATGGAGTGTCCGCACTGTGGAGCGCCCCTGGCCGGCTCGTATCTGGGGCGCCGGGACCGGAAGGCCGTCTGCCCGGTCTGCGCGGGGTCTCTGGCCCCGGACCGGCCGGCAGAGCCCGAGCCCGAGCCCGAGCCGGAGCGGACGCGTTGGTCCTTCGGCCACTCGCAGGAGGACGACCCGTCCGGGCCGGCGTTCGTGTGTCTGCCGGAAGGGCAGAAGGTCAACCCGCTGACGGCCGGGCCGTTGCTCGAGCAGTACGCGGGTCTGTCGCGCATCGACGCGCGGCGGCGCGCCGCCCGCAACATGGGCCTTCTGGCCGAGGGACTGGGCCTGGACAGGGCCCGGGACCTAGTGGCCGCCCTGCGCGAGTTGGGCGTCGAGGCGTTCGCGCTGTCGGCGGCCCGCGTGCCCGGCGAGATGGTCGAGGTGCCGATCGAGCGGATCGACGGCGCCGAAGACGATGCGCTGCACATACAGATGAACGCCCGGGGCGAGATCCGGGCGGTGGCGTGGTCGCAGGTCGTGGCGGGACTCTGCACGCGCAAGCGGTTCCCCGAACGCGAGCAGGTGGCCGTCACGGTGGACCGTCCCGTCAGGCGGGCGGCCGGGCTCGGCATCCGGTGGACGACGATGGAGTCCGAGACGCGATACATGACGCAACCGGTGCGGCCGCGGCCGCAGGTGACTCTGGTGCTTTCGGGCCGGCCGGGCCAGGCGCACATCGTGACGTTCGGTGAAGATGACGTGCGGTACGCCTATCTGGGCGCGCGCATCCTGCCGACTCAGCAGCGGAACCTGGGCCTGCTGTTGCGGGACATCGCGGCGCACTGCCCGCACGGGTTCTTCCCGCAGGGCTACCGGGCGGCGTCGGGAGGTGCGTTCGATCGCGTGCCGGCGGTGGTCGGCACGCTGGAGTACGGGCGTTACGTGCAGTGGGCGGTGTGCTGTGCCGCCGCGAGCAACCTGTTTCATACCGACGGCGCGTAGCCGTCCGGACAGACGGAAGCGTGTGATCATATGACCAAGGACGCGGGCCGGGTCGAGGAACTGCTCATCGAGCAGGAGATGAAGGACGCCTATCTGACGTTCGCCATGAGCGTCATCATCAGCCGGGCGCTGCCGGACGCCCGCGACGGGCTCAAGCCCGTGCAGCGCCGCATCCTGCGGGGCATGGACGAGCTGAACCTCGGTCCCCGGTCCAAGACGCGAAAGTGCGGCAAGATCGTCGGCGACGTCCACGGCAACTACCATCCTCACGGCGAGACGGCCATCTACGACACGCTCGTGCGCCTCGCGCAGCCGTTCACGCTCCGCTACCCGCTCATCTCGGGGCAGGGCAACTTCGGATCGCTCGACGGCGATCCCGCAGCGGCCCAGCGCTACACCGAGGCCCGGCTGAGCCGCGCCGGCGCCGAGATGCTGGCCGACCTGAACCTCGACACCGTGGACTTCGTCGAGAACTACGACAACACCCGCATGGAGCCCTCGGTGCTCCCCGGGCGCTTCCCGAACCTGCTGGCGAACGGGGCGGCCGGCATCGCCGTGGGCATGGCCACGAGCATCCCGCCGCACAACATCCGCGAACTCTGCGACGCCATCACGGCCGTCATGGACAACCCCGGAATCACCGTGCGCGAGATCATGCAGATCATGCCCGGCCCCGACTTCCCGACCGGCGGGACGATCTGCGGGCAGCAGGGCATCTACGACGGCTACAGCACGGGCCGGGGGACGCTCGTCCTGCGCTCGCGGTCGCACCTCGAGGAGGGCCGCGGCGGCCGGCGGCGTCTCGTCTTCACCGATCCCGCCTGGCGCATGGACCGCGACTCCCTGGTGACCCGAATCGCCGAGGCCGTGCAGGCGGGGCGCGTCGAGGACGTCAGCGACATCCGCAACGAGAGCGACAAGGGCGGCACGCGCATCGTCGTCGACCTGAAGCGCGAGGCCGACGCCGACGTCGTGCTCAACCAGCTCTACCGCTACACCCCCCTGCAGGGCACCGTCAGCCTCATCCTGATTGCCATCGTCAACGGCTACCCGGAGACGCTGGGCATCAAGCGGGCGATGCAGCTCTACCTGGAGCACCGCACCGAGGTCATCCGCCGCCGCACGACCAACCTGCTGGGCAAGGCCGAGGACCGCGCACACGTCCTGGAGGGCCTCCGGATCGCCATCATCAACATCGACGAGGTGATCCGCATCATCCGCGACAGCCGCGAGGTGGCCGAGGCCCGGCAGCGGCTCAAGGACAGGTTCCAGTTGACCGACCGGCAGGTCGACGCCATCGTCTCAATGCAGCTGCGCAGCCTGGTGGGCCTGGAACGCCTCAAGGTCGAGCAGGAACACGCCGAGCAACTGGCGCGGATCGAGGAATACCGGAGCATCCTGGCCAACCCCGAGAAGGTCAAGGACATCATCCGCGATGATCTGGCGGACATCCACCGCACCTACGGCGACCAACGCCGCACGGACATCTCCGGAGAGGTGGAGATCTTCGGCCGCGAGGACCTGATCGCGGAGGAGGAGACGATCGTCACCGTGAGCCATCGCGGCTACGTGAAGAGGACGCGGCCCGACGAGTTCCGCGCCCAGGGCCGCGGCGGCAAGGGCGTCATCGGGGCCGACGTCCAGGACGACGACTTCATCGAGTTCGCCTTTGCCGCCAGCACGCATGACTACATGCTGTTCTTCACGAACCTGGGTCAGGTCTACTGGCTCAAGGTGTTCATGCTGCCGCAGATGCCGCGCACCGCCCGCGGGCGGGCGCTCGTCAACGTGCTGACGCTTCAGGAAGGCGAGCGCGTCACGGGGGTCATTCCCGTCAGCGAGTTCGACGAGGACTACTACCTGCTGATGGCCACCTCGGCCGGCGTTGTGAAGAAGACGCCGCTGGACGCCTTCGGCAAGCGCGGTTCCGGCGGCATCATCGCCCTGAGCCTGGCCGAGGGCGACCAGCTCATCGGCGTGCGCAAGACCAACGGCAAGCAGGACATCATCCTCGGCACGCAGAAGGGCCGCGCGATACGGTTCAACGAGCAGGACGTGCGGCCGATGGGCCGCACCGCCGCCGGCGTGCGCGGCATCCGCCTGCGCAAGGGCGACCGCGTCGTGGGACTGGCCATCGTGTGCGAGGGCGCCGCCCTGCTGACCGTGAGTGAGAACGGATACGGCAAGCGCACGGACTTCTCCGAATACGCCTCCCAGCGCCGCGGCGGACAGGGCGTCATCGCCATCAAGGTGTCCGCCCGCAACGGCGCGGTCGTGGCCGTGCACGAGACGTTCGAGACCGAACAGCTCATCCTGGTCACCGAACAGGGGAAGACCGTGCGGATCCCGGCCGCGTCCGTCAGCTGCATCGGGCGCAACACGCAGGGCGTGCGCATGATCACGACCGACGCCGGCGACCGGGTCAGCAGCGTGGCGGCCATCGTGCCGGACGACGACGAGGAGGAGACGGTCGAGACCGCAGGCGAGGTCCCGGAGCCCGCGCCGGCCGAGCCGGAGCCCGCCGAGGATGAGGATGGCGGCTCGGATGCCGACGACGCCGAGGATGCCGACGCTCAGGAGTTCGATGCCTGAGCAACCCTTGCCTGAGGAGCGCTTTCCATGCAGATGCCCGAAACCCTGGCAGTCACGGACCTGCCGGGCCTCGAGCCGGTCAGTCGCGGCAAGGTGCGCGACATCTACGCCGTCGATGATCGCCTGCTGATCGTCGCCACGGACCGCATCAGTTGCTTCGACGTCGTGCTACGCACGGCGATCCCCTGGAAGGGCAAGGTGCTGACCCACCTGACGGAGTTCTGGCTGGGCCGCCTGGCCCACCTGGCGCCCAACCACCTTGTGACGACCGACGTCGGGCGGATGGGCCTGGCCGTTGCGCCCCATGCCGCCTCGCTGCGCGGCCGCAGCATGCTGGTCCGGCGCGCGGACATCGTGCCGGTCGAGTGCGTCGTGCGCGGCTACCTGTCCGGATCGGGCTGGCGCTCCTACCGCGAGAGCGGCTCGGTGTGCGGCGTCGCGCTGCCGGACGGCCTGCGCGAGAGCGATCGGCTCCCGGAACCCATCTTCACCCCCACCACGAAGGCCGACGCAGGCCATGACCTGCCCCTGACGATGGCCGAGGTCGAGTCGCGCGTGGGCGCCGACCTGGCCCGGCGCCTGAAGGACCTGTCCATCCGCGTCTACCTGGAGGCCTCCGACTACGCCGCCGGGCAAGGCATCATCATCAGCGACACGAAGTTCGAATGGGGCTTCGTGGACGGAGAGCTGACGCTGGCGGATGAAGTGCTCACGCCTGATTCCTCGCGCTTCTGGCCGGCCGATCTCTATGCGCCCGGGCGTGCGCAGGCGTCCTACGACAAGCAGTACGTGCGCGACTGGCTGGATGAGGCGGGATGGGACCACGAGCCGCCCTCCCCCGAGCTGCCGGACGAGGTCGTGCGCAGAACCGCCGAGAAGTACCTCGAAGCCTGCCGCCTGCTCACCGGCCGCACGCCGGAGGCCTGAGGCCGGCTCACCCCAGCCCGAAGAGCGACTTGACCGCGCTCCAGAGGGCTGTGAAGTGCTCGACGGCATCGGGGTCGCGCACGGTGCCGGACCAGACGTGCCTGCCCACGCCGGCCTGCGCAAGCACGTACGTGCCGATGGCAAGCTGCCCGATCGCAGTCGTCCCGGTCGCGAACTGCCCCAGACCGAAGCTCACCCCCAGCGCAACCTGCCCGACGGCGGCCAGGCCGGCGACCACCTGTCCGAACCCGAACAGAAGCCCGACGCCGATCTGGGCGATCGTCACGAACCCGAATCCAAACTGGCCGACGGCCACGATGCCTTTGGCGACCCGCAGCTTGAGCGTCTGCGGGTCCCGTCCGATGGCCACGTGCACCAGCGGAAGGCCGAGCAGCTCTGCCTTCGTGCGCCATTCAAAGCCCCACCCGCGTTTGGGCCGCCGGCCGGATGCAGCGACGACGGGAGCCGGGGCGGCGGGCTCTTTGAGCGGATAGCCGCACTGCGGACAGGTGACGGCCTTCTCACTGACGCCGCGCCCGCATTCCGGGCAGACGATCAATGCCATGGTTCCCTCTCTGCCGTTCAGCGGCCGCACACGGCGGCCCACTCCCGTTCCATGATCTCCCAGGCCGTGCGGATGTAGAAGCGGTAGCTCGCCAGCGGCGTGCCGTTCGGCACGCGATGGTCCAGCGCCAGCACGCAGCCGCCGCTGCGCACCATCGGCGGGATCTTGTATTCCAGCTCGGCGACGATCTCCTCGCGGCTGCGGCGCAGCACGTGCTTGTCGATCCCGCCCATGAACGCGAGCCGTTTGCCGTATTGCGCCCGGAGGCGGACGACGTCCATGCCGGCCGCAGGTTCGAGCGGGTGCATCATGTTCAGGCCCGCGTCCAGAAAGGTCGGGATGACGGCGTTCATGTTGCCGTCGGAGTCCTGGTCGAACAGGCGGGCGCCGCGGTCGCGCAGCATGTCCCAGATGCGGCGGTAGTACGGCGCGATGAACTCCTGGACCTGCCGCGGGCCGGCCAGGGGGCCGCTCTTGCCCGCCATGTCCTCCATGGTCGTCAGCTGGTCGACCGGCACGGTGGCCGACACGCGGTCCAGGACCTTGTAGGCCGTGTCCCCCATCGTGCGCAGCATGTCGTGGATGAGTTCCGGCTGCTCATAATACGCAAGGCACACCGCTTCGTCGCCCATCAGGCGGCGGGGTTCTGCGAAGCCGCCGGGGATCGAGACCGTGACCACGTGGCCGGCCGCCCGCGCGTCATGGGCGCGCCGCGCCCAGTCGCGGCCGAACCGCCCTTCGGAGAACTCGTAATGCGGCTTCACCCGGAGCCAGTCCTCCATGCTTTTGACCGGGTATTCGAGCGGCAGCGGCAGGGATGCGGCGTCCTTGCAGAGCTTCACGCGGCACCCCATGTAGTCGCGGGCGATCACGTACTCATCGGTCTCCTCCAGGATCACTTCCTTGATGTCGCCGACCCAGGCCGTGTTGACGTCCACGAGGGAGCTGACGGCCGTGCGGTAGCGGAACGCGGAGAAGTCAAGTTCCTCCGGCGTGGCGCCCTGGGCCGCCCACTCCTGCTTCAGCCCCGGCAGCGGGCCGAAGATCTCCGTCAGCATCGGCGGGATCAGCGCCTGGAAGGTCATGTGGTCGAGGTATTCCTCCCGCCCGACCGGCTCGATCGTCCGCCGGATCGCCAGCGCGTCGTGGGCCTCTCGGATGCTGCGCATTCGGTTCTCAGAAGCTGAGGGTGAAGCACTGCGGCGCCGGCCGTGCCGCCGGCGCATAGGGGCGGATGAACGTGCCGTCGACCACTAACGCGCGAACCGGCCGCCCGGCGGGGTCTCGCATGATGTGAACCATCGAAGCGTCGGTCTCGAAATCATCCCGCAGGTCAAGGGCCGTGCCGAGGCAGCCCGTCCAGTGGATCTCGTCCGACGAGCCGTCGTCGCGCCGGAGGAGGAGCCGGCTGGCGCCGCCCCTGGACTCCGCCTCCGCCTGAACTTCCGGCGCGCGCTCTCCCCGGAACGGCAGCAGCACCGTGGCCAGGTCCGTCCAGCCGGCGGGAAACGGATCGAGACACTGGCAGAGCTGCGGCGCCGGCACGCAGCCGCCTTCGGCCGGGAGCCAACCGCGGATCGGATCCTTCTCTCCTTCATGCACGTGGAGCGCGATGCCGGCCGGCCTCTTCGGGAAGAGCAGGAGCACGTTGGAGTCGGGATGGCACGTCCGCGCCCACCCGCCTTCGTGATCGACTTCCACGGGGCCTTCGCTGAGCTGCCAGTTCGACTCCAGGAAGACGGGCCGCTCCCCGTAGTCATGCCAGACCTGATCGAGCACGAAGATCCCGCGCCCGCGCACCCACAGCATCGTGCGGTGATGCCAGGCATAGACGCCCTCGCCGTGGCTCGGTCGGAAGCCCCACGTGTGCTGCCCCGTCCAGTAGCCGCCGTCGTACCGCGAGACGGCGAGATCATACCCGGGGAGCGACTCGAAGCGGCTCCGGGGATCTGTCTCGGACTGATTCCACCCGTTCAGGTTGATCGTGCTGTGCGCGCGCGTGGACTTGCCGTGCGCGCAGAACGGATCGCTCGCCTCGTAGCTCAGGTAGCCGGGGTCGACGATGAGCGACCGGCGGCCGGCGTGCAACTGGATCGCGTTGCGGCTGAGATGGCAGTGGGCGAGGCCCCACGCGGTGGCGTCGAACGTCACGTAGGTGGCGTCTTCGTCCCATGCGTCCCGCAGGAAGGCCTGACCGGCATGTGGGAAGAGCTGCGAGGTCGGAGGAAGCTCGTCGGGCAGCCCGGCCTCGCGGCGGAACTCCGCCCGCCGCTCCCTCGGCGCGTTCGGCTCCGAGCCCGTGCGACGGCCGACGCAGTCGTGCATGGCGTTGAGCGCCCCGTTGGGCCGCGTGACGGCCACTGCGTAGTCGTGCATCCTGGCGACGGGCTCCGCCTGCATCACGAGCCCCAGCTCGGGCAGCGTGCGCGCCATGCGCCAGCAGTGTTCGAAGACGGCCGTCATCCACAGGTGATAGCCGGGATTGCGCTCCATGTGGGCGCCGTCGGGCAGGATCTGGCGGTGATAGGCGTCGTTGAGCACGTGCACGCCGAGCGTGCGCCAGCGCTCGGCGCCTTCCAGGCCGTCCAGCCGCACGCCGTTCGTGAGCAGCGAGTCCGCCTGGGCGATGCGCCAGTTCATGCGCGACGAGAGGTGCGCGGTCAGGTAGCCGTACTGGGCCTGGAGGGACTCCAGCATGGCGTCGGCGGCGTCGTCGTCGAACGCCGGGCTGTCCAGGAACGCGGGGAGCGCGGTGAACCAGTGGAGCGTCCGGATGCACAGGTTCAGCGTGTTGTCGTAAGGCGCCAAAGACCAGTCCGGGCGGGACGGATGCGCACGGATCCAGTCGAGGATGTAATCGCGGGCGGCCCCGGCGTACCCCTCGTCGCCGGTGGCAAGGTAGGCCGCTGCGAGCGGCGCGAGTTGCATGAAGCGGTTCAACTGGGCGGGCCATTCCTGGTGAGCGTGTTCGGGCGCACTCCAGTCGATGTCCCGTCGGCCGACGTCCGTCCACGCCTCGATGGTGGCCTGGCGGAAGCGGACCTGCCCGCGCACGGCCCGGTCGGCGACCTCGGCGTCCGGGGCGATGGTGCGGAACTGTTCGCCCTTCCGGAGGGCGGGTTCCAGGCGGGCGGCGTTGCGGCGGATGTTCTCGCGCGAGAGTCTCATGGCAGCCCCTTCCAAGCGCTCCTCAGCGCAACATGCGCCATCATACCGCGCCGGCCCCCGCGATGCTATCGGCCTGCCGTTATTGACGTGCCCCGCCCGAGCCGGTACAGTGTCAATCGCTCGAAGGCCTCTGGATGGAGTTCCTTCATGCGGGATGCGGCCGGCGGGATGCGTACGGAGCATGACATGCTGGGCACGGTGCTTGTGCCGGCGGATGCCCTCTACGGCGCGCAGACTCGGCGGGCGGTCGTGAACTTCCCCCTGCGCGGGCAGCGCTCGCTCGGCGAGTTCCCGCACGTCGTGCGCGCCCTCGTCCTGGTCAAGCAGGCTGCAGCGATGGCCAACGGCCGGGCCGGCTGCCTGGATGCGCGCCTGGCCGACGCCATCGTTGCGGCCGGCGGCGACGTGTTCGACCGTGAACTCTACAACCAGTTCCCCATCCACCACCTGCACGGCGGCGGCGGCACGTCCGCGAACATGAACGCCAACGAGGTGATCGCCAACCTGGCGGAGGAACGCCTTGGGGGGCGGCGCGGCGAGTACCGGATCGTGCACCCGATCGAGCACGTCAACCGCCACCAGTCCACCAACGACGTCTACCCCACTGCCTGCCATCTGGCCATTCTCCTGCGCTGGCCCGAGATCGAGCCCGACCTGCGCGCGCTGGTCGAATCGATGGGCGTGCGGGCCGCACAACTGAGCGGCCGACCGCGCATCGCGCGCACGTGCCTGCAGGACGCCGTGGCGGTCGACTTCGGGGACCTGCTGGGCGGCTACGCGGCCCTGCTGCGGCGCGGGTGGGCGCACGCCGCCGCCGCCGTGGACGCCCTCCACGCGGTGAACCTGGGCGGGTCCATCGTCGGCCGCCTGGACGATGTGCCAGGCGGCTACGCGGAGGCCGTCGTGCCTGCCTTGCGGGAGATCACCGGCGACCCGTGCTACGTGCGCAGCGACAACCTCTTCGATGCGGCCCAGAACATCGACGACCTCGTGCGCGTCTCCAGCGAACTCAACGTGCTGGCGCGCGGGTTGGTGAAGGTGTGTCGCGACCTGCGGCTGCTGAGTTCCGGCCCGGAGGCCGGCCTGGGCGAGATCCGCCTGCCGGCCATGCAGCCCGGCTCCTCGGCCATGCCCGGCAAGGTCAATCCGGTCATGCCGGAGCACGCCATCCAGCTTTGCCTGAAGGCCACAGGGCTGCACGCCGGCTGCCAGGCGGCGCTCGACCA
>JAAYEJ010000039.1 GCA_012728835.1 Candidatus Brocadiaceae bacterium
GCAGGCGAGATCCTTCGTCGCTGCGCTCCTCAGGATGACATGTTGGCGTGGGCGTGCATGGCACGGGGGCGGTGCGGCACTTTGGACGCACCCCCGGGGTGTCATCCTGAGTCCGCCGTACGGCGGACGAAGGACCTCGACTCGGCGATCGGGCGACGCGTCCGAATGCCGGAAGGTCGTTCGGTCACGGGCCCGGGGGCTCCGTGCTCGCAGCGGCGCCGGAAGCCACACAGGCGAGATCCTTCGTCGCTTCGCTCCTCAGGATGACATCTTGGGCGGCGTGCATGGCACGAGGGCGGTGCGGGAATCGGAAGTTGCCCCCGGGGTGTCATCCTGAGGCCGCCGCAGGGCGGACGAAGGATCTCTACTCCGCAACTGGGGCGACGCTGCCGATGGCCAGCCATCGCCTCACCGCCCACACCAGACCAGCGGGTAGCCGCCGTCCGAGGTGCGCCTGGGTACGCCGGCGAACTCGATTCTGAAGACCGTCGTGTGCGCGATCGGGTCGGGCTCTCTCTCCGGCAGGCCCTTCAGGACGAGCTTGCCCGGCTCTTGTGTGAACCGAACCGGCTTGCCCGTCTTCAGGACGGTGATGCGCTTCACCTTCGTCTTCTGATCGACGATCACCAGTTCCCGACCGCGCCAGTGGCGGCACCAGAAGTAGGCGACCTTCCCCTTGCGCGTCCAGCGGCCGTACTTCAGCCACGGGTGGAAGTTGCTGCGCTCGACGCGATCGACCTTGCCATAGACCGCCTCCTCGTTGCCCTTCAGCCATTCGCCGACCTTGAGCAGCCGGTCCTCGACGTTCTCGGGCGGCGAGCCGTCCGGCTTCGGGCCGAAGTCGAGCAGCAGGTTGCCGCCGCCGGCGGTCACTTGCCGGATCATCTCGATGATCGCGCGCGGGCTCGCCCAGTCTTCCTCGGGCTCCTCGCGCCAGCCCCAGAGGCCCGTGCCGGTGAGCGTCATGCAGGACTCCCAGGCGCGGTTCTGCGCGGAGATGTGCCCCTCCGGCGTGCCGAAGTCCTCGGGCAGCATGAGGCGGTTGTTGATGATGATGTCGGGCTGCAGCTCGCGGACCATGTCGATGGTCTTCCGGCTCTCCCACAGCTCGGGCGTCTTCAGGGCGGCCGGGTAGTCGGGCCAGAAGACGTCGATCTTGCCGTAGTTCGACATCAGCTCGCGGATGCAGCCCTGCACGAAGTCCAGGTAGCGGCGCCGGGCGCGCTTGCTCGTGGCGGCGCGGACGCAGTCGGGATCGCGCCAGTCGTTCAGGCAGAAGTAAAGCCCTACGCGGAGCCCGGCCTCGCGGCAGGCGTCCACGCATTCGCGCACGATGTCGCGCTTCGGGCCGGTGCGGGCGGAGTTGAACTCGGACTGCTTCGTGTCCCAGAGGCAGTAGCCATCGTCGTGCTTGGAGACGAAGACCATGTACTTCATTCCGGCCTTTTTGGCCAGTTCGGCCCAGAGCCGGGCGGCGTCGGGACGGGGCTTGAAGTCGCACACGAGCCGGGCGTAGCGCCTGACCGGGATCTTCGCCCAATACATGTCCTCAGCGCTCAGCATGCTCAGGTGGGAGTGGAGGCCGTAGGTGGCCAGCATCCCGAACCGGGCTTCGTGCCACCACTTCATGCGGCGCCGGCGGTCGCGCTCTTCGCGCTTCTGCGCGGCGTCCGCAAAGGGCTTCGCCGCCGGTGGTCTCGACGTCTGCATCCCATCCAGGCCGACCGTGCGTTCCGCCTTCTTCGCCATGACCGCGTCCTCCCACGCCCAGCGAAATGGACCGCGCGCCAGAGTAGCGCTTCGGCAGCCCGCTTTCCACCACCGGGCGGCGGGACGCCGCCAGTCACACAGGCGAGATCCTTCGTCGTTGCACTCCTCAGGATGACATGTTGGCGTGGGCGTGCAGGGCACGAGGGCGGTGTGACGGCCGCGAGTTACCCCCGGGTGTCATCCTGAGGCCCGCTCAGGCGGGCCGAAGGACCTCGACTCGGCGATCGGGCGACGCGTCCGAATGCTGGAAGGCGGTTCGGTCACGGGCTCGGGGACGCCGTGCTCGTAGCGGCGCCGGAAGCCATGCAGGCGAGATCCTTCGTCGCTTCGCTCCTCAGGATGACAGGTCGGCGTGGGCGTGCATGGCACGGGGGCGGTGCGGGAATCGGAAGTTACCCCCGGGGTGTCATCCTGAGTCCGCCGTACGGCGGACGAAGGACCTCGACTCGGCGATCGGGCGACGCGCCCGAATGCCGGAAGGTCGTTCGGTCACGGGCTCGGGGGCTCCGTGCTCGCAGCGGCGCCGGAAGCCATGCAGGCGAGATCCTTCGTCGCTTCGCTCCTCAGGATGACAGGTCGGCGTGGGCGTGCGCGGCACGAGGGCGGTGTGACGGCCGCGAGTCACCCCCGGGTGTCATCCTGAGGCCCGCTCAGGCGGGCCGAAGGACCTCGACTCGGCAATCGGCCGACGCGTCCGAATGCTGGAAGGCGCTTCGGTCACGGGCTCGGGGACGCCGTGCTCGTAGCGGCGCCGGAAGCCATGCAGGCGAGATCCTTCGTCGCTTCGCTCCTCAGGATGACAGGTCGGCGTGGGCGTGCACGGCACGAGGGCGGTGTGACGGCCGCGAGTCACCCCCGGGGTGTCATCCTGAGTCCGCCGTACGGCGGACGAAGGACCTCGACTCGGCAATCGGGGCGACGCATCCGAATGCC
>JAAYEJ010000040.1 GCA_012728835.1 Candidatus Brocadiaceae bacterium
CGCAGGACGGCGAGGATTACTACTGGACACTGATCATCGCCCACTGGGCGGCGGCCGGCGAGTGCATCTACCGGCGGCCGGCGACGCTGGGCAGCTGCCCGGCAGGCGTCTACACGCTCTACAGCAGCGGTCTCTGCGGCGACTGCCCCGCGCAGGTCGAGGTGGTGGCGATATGAACGAACAGAACCTGCCGCTGGGGCTGATCGAGGCGCGCCGGCGCGTCTGCCACCGGTGCGAGCACTGGCGGGTCATGAGCGCCGAGCACGCCCGCTGGCCGTTCTGCATCGGCGGGGATGCTCAGGTCGATCTGAGCCCGGAGTTCCTGGCCGGCCTGCACGCCAACTGCCCCCTGGACCGCTGGCGGGGGGTGGAGCCGGCCGACCTGGCCGCCGAGCGGGCGGAGGCCGAGCGGCGCGCGGCGGAGCGCCAGGCCGAGTGGATGGCGCCCATCTTGGCGGCCGCGCTGAAGCGCATCCCGAGCGCCGAAGAGAAGGGCGCGTTCCTGGTGGACCTGGTGGCGGCCGGCCGACTGCGCCGCGACCTGGCCGAAGAGACGGCCCGCCGCGAACAGCTGATGGGAGGAACCGCCGATGAACGCCGATGAACGCAGACCGATGACCCTGCACGACCAACTGCTGGCCGCCGAACAGAAAGCCGCCGCCCTCCCGGCCCGGGCGCACGCCGCCCCGGAGTGGTGCGTCTTCGCCACGCGCGCCGGCTGCTGCTCCAAGAAGTACGAATGCCGCCGCCTGGCCGGCATCGTGCGCGTGGTGCCGCAGGTCGAGTGCAATCCGAACTGCCCGCGCGCCGTGCCGTCGCTGAAGATCGGCGCGGTCATCACCGCGTTCAACGAGGGCGATGAGGTGCGCGCCACCGTCGAGTCGCTCCTGGGCAGCGTGCGCGGCGATCGCACCGAGGTCCGCGTCGTGCTGGTGGACGACGGATCGACGGACGGCTCGTGCGACGGGTTCGGCGAGGATGATGGGCGCGTGGTGGTCGTCCACCATGAGGAGCCGCAGGGCATCGGCCGGTCGCGGAACGAGGGCGCGGCGCGCGCGCTGGAGCTGGGCGCGAACGTCGTCACCTTCCACGACGCGCACATGCGGTTCGACGCGCCGCCGGACTGGCCGCACGCGTGGGGGCCGCTGGAGCACCTGGCGCGCCGTGCGCTGCAGGACGACGCCATCGTCTGCAGCGGCACGCGGGGCCTGAAGGAAGGCAGCAACCGGTCGTGGGTCTGCGACCTGTTCTACAACTCGACGGACGGGCTGCAGGCGAAGTGGCGCCACGTGGGCGGGCGGCAGCAGCCGACGGAGGAATGGCCGGAGAGCCCGTGCATGATGGGCGCGGGCTATGTGCTGTCGGCAGACACACTCAGAAAACTGTCCGGCGCCACTGGCGCCCTCTGGGAAGACACGGCGGGCCGGTGGGGGTTCAGCGAGCAGGCGCTGAGCGTGAAGGCGTTCCTGATGCGGATCCCCGTGCGGTTCAGCCGCGACGTGTGGCTGCCGCACCTTTACCGCGACAAGAACCCGGTGCCGGCCGCCGGCACGGAGCACTGGAAGAACGTGGCGGTCTCGATGCGGCGGCTGCTGGGGCCGGAGGTCTTCGACGACCGGTTCCAGGCGTTCTGCGAGGCGCGCCTGGGCGCGGACGGGCTGGCCGAGGTGCTGGCCGGTGTGGAGGGTGGAGAGCCCGCCTGGCGGCGGGATCCTCTGGACGTCTTCGAGATGCTGTGCGGCAAGCGGGCCGTGCCGGGGCGCGAGCACCCCGAGCTGGCGGCGCTGGCCGAGGCGCTCTACGGCGAAGGGACCGCAGAGGACGCAGAGGGCGCAGAGAACGGCAGAGAACGGCAACGAACGGCAATGGAGGGGAACGAACGGCAGGATACAACAACGGAGGGGAACGAACGGCAAGAAGCGGCCAG
>JAAYEJ010000041.1 GCA_012728835.1 Candidatus Brocadiaceae bacterium
CCCCGAAGGGGGCGGGCTGTACCTCAACGCCGAACTGGGCGGCGGCACCTACACCCTGCTGGCAGCGCCGGCGGGGCAGGACGATGGCCGCGAGTACGGCATCCGGGACGAGGCGGCCGCGGTCAATCTGAACCACAGCGACCAGGCCGTGCTCCTGCGGCTGCCCGGTCTGGACGCCGACCTTGCCGCATCGATCGTCGCGCTGAGAGATCGGATGGAGGGCATCGGGGAGATCGAGGACCTGCTTCTGATCGAGGGCATCGACGCCGTGCTCCTCTATGGCGAGGACCGGAACGGCAACGGCGTGCTGGACCCCTGTGAGGACGACGGCGAGGCGACCCTGCCGCCCGACAACGCCGATGCGCGTCTGGAGACGGGTCTGGCCGAGTTCCTGACGTGCCGATCGGCGGTGCGCAACGTGACTGCGGACGGCAAAGAGCGTGTCAACATCAACACGGCGGATGCGGAACAGCTCAAGTCGGCCTTGACGAACGTGTCGGAGGAACAGGCGCTCTCCATCGTCGAGCATCGCAAAAAGGGTGAGTTCGAGAGCATCGGCGGTCTGCTCGACGTGATGCTTGTCGAGAAGGAACAGAAGCGGGAATCCGAGGATGGCGGGCAGGGCGGCCGTCCGCAGCAGGGGCCGGGGGCGAACGAGCCCCAGGCGAGACCTCAGCAGCCGAACCAGCAGGGCGGCGGTTCGGACGGCGGCCAGTCCGACCGGACGACCGACGAGAAGGCGTTCAGCAGTGAGGAGTTCGTCGCCATCGCCGACCTGCTCACCATCACGGACGACGAGGTCCTGCACGGCCCTGTGAACGTCAACACCGCGCCGCCGGAGGTCCTGGCCTGTCTGCCGGGCATGGACCAATCGCTCGCGCTGGCGGTGGTGGACCGCCGCCGGCAGGCGCCCTACGAATCGGTCGGCGAACTGCTTGACCTGGACGGCCTCGATGCCGAGTCGTTCAAGAAGCTGTGCAACCTGGTGGCCGTGCGGTCGGACGTGTTCAGCGTGCGCTCCTTCGGCGTCGTCGGCGGAACCGAGGGGCCCGCCGCGGCACAGTGTTGCGTGCATGCGGTCATCGACCGGACCGAGGACGGGATTCGACTGGCGTCATGGCGCGAACTCCATTGAGGTGAGTGGACGCATGGGTCTTCAGAACGCAGGGAGGCGGCGGGTCGTCGTCTGGCAGAGGTGTGGCGGGTGCTGGCTGGCCGTGCTCGGCGAGGCCGGCGGCGCCGCGCCGCTCGTGCTTCGCACGGCCAGTCTGCCGGGGGCACTGCGCCTGCCGGAGCTGCCGGACGCCCTCCGCTGGAAGAAGGGCAGTGCGGGCCTTCTTGTGGTCGGCTCGCAGGACTGCCGGTTCCGCAGCGTCGACCTTCCGCCTGCGCCTGACGGCGAGGTCGAGGCGATGCTGAATCTGCGGCTCGAGACGGAACTGCCCTGGCCGCCCGATGCGCGGGCGTGGGGCTGGCAATCCCATTCCACGAAGACCGGAATCGAGGCGACTGTGCTGGCGCTGCCGTCTCAGGACGTGGCCGCGCTCGAGAGCGAACTGGAGGCCGTCGCGTGGCCCCGGGAATCGGTCGAGGCCCGGGAGGCGGGCCTGGGGCAGTTGGCCGCCCACCTGGTTCCGGCAGGCACGGCGGCGATGGTGGCGGCGGACCCCGAGGGGATCGTGGTCTCCGTGGTCAGCGACGGCCGGATGGTCTACAGCCGTCTCCTCTCCGCTGTGCCGGGTGAGAGGTCATCCGTCCACATCGCCCTGGAGGTGGAGCAGACGCTCCAGCACGCCGCCTGGCAGAGGGGTTCCGGCGGTCCGGACGCCGTGTTCGTCGCCGGGGACTCGCCGGACGGCTCCCTGCAACGGGAACTGCAGAATGCGGGCCTGCCCGTGCGCGAACTCGCGCCGGGCCCCGGCCTGCAGGTGGCTCCGGAGGCCGGCGATCCCGCAGACGTGCTGTGGCGGTACCCCGCCTGCGTCGGCGCCCTCATTGCCGAACATGAACGGCGGCGCGGCAACCGGGCGGCCGCACCGCTCCTGCGCGGCGCCAGGCCGAAGCGTCGGCTGCGGGCGCCGGCGGGCGTCGCGCGGCTGGCCGTGCTGAATGCCGTGATGTGTGTCGCCCTGATCGCGTCGGCCTTCGCGGTGCGGCACGTCAGGCTGCGCGTCGTCAACGCGGCCCTGACGCGTGCGGAGCCGGCGCTGGCCGAGCTGGCCCCCCTGGAGGATGAGGTGCGCGTACTCCAGGAGGAGGCCGCGTGCCGGACGTCCCAGCTCGATTTGCTGCTCGCCGTCGCCCAGGCCCTGCCGGAGGGAGTCGGCGTGTCCGAACTGCGGAGCGACCGGAAGGGGCACGTGAGCATCCGGGGGACGGCACAGTCGGTGGAGGTGGTCTCCAAGGCGGTGGCCGCCCTGGAGGCGGACGGACGGTTCTCCGACACGCGGTTCGACCGCACCGAGGCCGCCAAGCAGGGCAAGGCGTTCCAGATCGACTTCAGTGTTCGCTGACAGGACCGGGACATGAGACTGCATGAGCGCGAGCGACGGACGCTTCTTCTGGGAGGAATGGCTGCGGCGGCGATCGCCATCGTCGCCTGGGGCGTCGTGCCCCTGGGGAAGTGCTGGCGGCGGATGGGCGACGAACTGGCGCCGAAACAGGCCGCACTGGCGCAGGCGCAGGAGAGGCTCGATCGGCGCACGGCCCTCCTGGCTCGCCGGGCCGGACTGATCCGGCAGATCGGATACGTTGCCCCTCCGGCGACGACCGCCGACGCCGACGGGAAGGGCGTGGCGGATGGCGCCGCGCGGACCGGGTTCGAGGCGGAACTGGAGAAGACGGCGGGCCAGTGCGAGGTGGACCTGAAGTCGCTCGTGGGCGAGAGGGTCCGGCCGGGACAGAGTGCCTCCCGCTACGAAGAGCGGGCGTTCCGCGTCGAGGCCGAAGCCACCCCCGATGCCCTTGTGGCCTTCCTGCACGCGCTCGAGAAGGGCCCGCGGCTGGTGCGCGTCGACGAGCTTATCCTCCGGCAGGACACCCAGAAGCCGGGCCCGGCGAAGGTCACCCTGCAGGTGGCCGCATACGAACGCCGGGCTGCGGCGGGAGGCTCGAAATGACAACGGCTGGCGACACCGCAGTCAACGGGCGTGCCATGCGGCTGCTGATGATCGTGCTCATCGCGCTGAGTCTCCTGCAGCTTCTCCGGTGGGTGCGCGCGCAGCGGGTGGGACTGCCGGCCGGTCCCCTCGGCGCCGATGCCCTGGCCGCTCCGGCGCGAGACGGCGTTCCGGCCCTGGCGGAGTACTCCGCGATCGCGGATGAGGAGCACTATGGGAAGAAGCCGCCGGTGCCCCGCCTCCAGTTGTTCGGTGTCATCGGCGACGCCGCACTCCTGGGCACGTCGCCGCAGGATGCCGGACTGCACAAGGTCGATGCGAAGCTCCCCGGCAACCACGTGCTGGTCGAGGTCGGCGTCGACCAGGTCGTCCTCGAGCGCGAGGGGAAGCGCCAGACGCTGAAGCTGTTCGGCGAGCCGATCTGGCAGCCGGCCGCATCCCCCGCGTCGGTCGGGCCGCAGGGCCCGGCCGGCATACCTGATCACGCCCCCATGGCGGGGCCAAGGAGTAGGCAGCAATGAACGGCGTCTGCGGATTCCGATTCCGACGTTCCACACGTCTCTGCGCCGCCCTGGCCGTGCTGTTGTCGCTGACCGCGTCCTCCGCAAAGGCTGCGGAGGCGCCGCCTCCCGCTGTGCAGGAGGCGCCGCTTCCCGCTGTGCAGGAGGCGCCGTCTGCCGCTGTGCAGGAGGCGCCGCCTCCGGCCGTGCAGGAGGCGCCGCCTCCGGCGGTGTCCTCTGCCGATCCGGCCGGCCCGGAGACGATCACGTTGAACCTGAAGGGCGCCAACATCGAGCAGATCATGAAGTTCATCGGCGAGACTACGGGCAAGCCCGTCCTGCAGGGGAAGGACGTCAGCGGCAACGTCACGGTTGCCAGCCCCGGGCCGGTGACCAAGGCGCGGGCCATCGATCTGATCTCTCAGGCACTGCGCCTTCAGGGCATAGCGATCGTGGAGCGGGACGGCGTCGTCTACGTGCTCCAGACGAAGGACGTCCCTCGCCTCGGCATCGAGGCTGTTGGGGCGGCGGCGGAGGAGGTCGGCGAGGGTTTCGTGCGCACGATGATCCCGATCCGGTTTTCCGACGTGGAGCGGGTGCAGAAGCTCGTGGAGCCCTTGCTGGGCGAGGGCGGCAGGGTCCAGGCCGACTCGGTGTCCCGCAAGCTCATCGTGACGGCTTCGGCGGCGGAACTGGCCGGCATCGAGGACGTCATCCGGCAGGTCGACGTCGTGGAGATCCAGGAGAGCCAGGTCAGGATCTTCCAGCTCAAGCACGCGGAAGCCGCCGAGATTGCCACGGTTCTCCAGACCATCCTGAGCGGGGGTTCAGGCGGCGCCGGCTCGGGCGGCGCCCCCAGGGGGCCGTCCGGCGCCGGACCGTCCGGAGGCCGGAGCGCCGATTCGGCAGACGTGGCCGTCGTGCCCTACCCGACCGTCAACTGGATACTGGTGCGGGCGCCGAAGGACACGCTGGAGGCGGCCGAGAAGCTCCTCAACGAGCTGGACCGGGAGAAGCCGCCGGAGGTCACGCTGTTCGTGCTCAGTCTGGAGCACTCCGACGCGCGCGAACTGGCGGCACAGCTCTCCGCGCTCTTCCGGCAGCGCCAGCGGACCCGCGGCGTGCGCGACACCGTCGAGATCGCGGCGGACGCACGCTCCAACTCCCTCGTCGTCTATGCGACGCCCGAGAATGCCCAACTGATACGCAACGTCGTCACGGAGGTGGACACCGAGGAGGCGCGGCGCACCGAGACCCGAATCCGGCCGCTGACGCACGCGGACGCCGAGGACCTGGCGACACAGCTCAACGGGCTCTTCTCGAGGAGCACGGTCTACTCCTACGGGGCCTACTCGTCCCGTTACCAGAGCCTGAGCGAGACGACCCGGTTCGTGGCCGAGCCCCACAGCAACAGCCTCATCATCGTGGCGCAGCCGAACCAGTTCAGGGAGATCGAGGACATCATCGAGAAGCTCGATCAACCCCTGAACGCGGCGGAGATATCGCCGCGCATCTACCCGATCCGGCACGTGGACGCCAAGGACATGACGGACGTGCTGAGCGAGGTCTTCGGCGGCGAGCAGAAGCAGCGCGGCAGCGGCTACTACTACTATAGCTACTACGACCAGACACAGGACTCGAGCGTCGGGCGGCTCTACGGCAAGACCCGCTTCGTCCATGAGCAGGCGACCAACTCCGTCATCGTGATCACCAACAACACGAAGAACTTCGCCATCATCGAGGCGGTCATCGAGAACCTGGACCGTGCCATGCCGGAGGCCGCCAACACGCTCGTCTATGAACTGGAGCACGCCGACGCCACGGAGGTGGCGACGCAGCTCAACCGCCTGTTCGCGCCTCCGGGCAGCGGCCAGGCGTCCGACAGCGAGGCGGAGGCGCGCGCGAGCTTCTACAGCTGGCTCATGGGATCGTCGAAGGAGGAGGAGAGGCCGATCAGCAACCTGATCGGCAAGGTGCGCGTGGTCGGCGACGTGCGCACAAACTCCCTGCTCATCACGACCGCCGTGCAGAACTTCGATGCCCTGCGCGGGATCATCAGGTTTCTCGATGCGGCCGCGCCGAAGGTGCTGATCCGCATTCAACTGGTGGAGATCACCCGCACGAACGAGCAGCGCGTCGGCACCCGATGGACCTCCGATTCCAGCATCTTCGACAGCAAGGAGTTCAACAACGGCCTGCTGACGACGTTCGGCTACGCCTGGGAGGACGTCAGCAGCAACGCCACCCTGAGCGCCGACTTCCGGCTCTCCGCCCTGGTTCAGTTCCTCCAGCGGACGTTCTGCGCCCGGGTGCTCGCCCAGCCGACCCTGGTCGCCAACAACAACGAGGAGGCCACGCTGTTCGTCGGGTCCGAAATCCCCTTCATCAGCCAGAGCATCTCCCAGCCGGGCACGACGGCGCGGAGCGATTCGTTCGAATACCGGGACGTGGGGCTGACGCTGAAGATCAAGCCGCACATCAACAAGCACGGTCAGGTTGTCACCTCCGTCCTGCTGGAGTCCTCGCAGGTCCGTGAGGGCGAAGCGCTCTTCGGCGCCGCCATCATCGACACGCGCAAGTACGAGACCCATCTGGCGGTCGACAGCGGGCAGACGATCGTGATCGGCGGCATCCTGAACGTCGAAGAGGCGGAGATCGTCAGCCGTGTGCCCATCCTGGGCCACATCCCCGTCCTGAAGCTGCTCTTCAGCAAGCGCGACCGGGTGACGAACACCCGCGAACTGATCGCCTTCGTCACGCCGACCGTTCTCAGAGTGCGCTCCGAGGACGACGCCGTCACGGCGTCCGAACGCAGCGTCGTCCCCGAGTTCGACGATCTGGTGGACACCTATAGCGGGGACGACTGAGCGGGCGCCTGCCGATCGAGCGGCTCGTCCCAGACCTTCTTGAGGAACTCGCCGAAGGCCGTCGGGAAGTACTCGAGCAGTTCGGCGTAGCGCGTGTCGGCCCGGGTCGGGTCGCCCGACGCGCCGGTCTCGGTGACGTCGCCCCGGGTGTAGTAGTTCAGGTGCAGGGGCAGCGAGTCGCGCTTGACCACGGGCCGGACCATGCCCTCCGGCTTGACCAGGTCGGGGCGGTGATACATGAAGAAGGAGGTTTCCCATGCGTCGGCGTGGAAGTTGAACTGCCCCTGATCGAGCCGGCGGTAGATCTCCGGTCCGCGGGTGAAGCACGTGCGGTTGTCGGCCATGTAGATGCGCACGTCCTCGATGCCCTCGCGGCGCAGGCGGCCGGCCAGGTCGCGCAGTCCCTCGGTGGCCGGGGCGATGTTGCCGCCGTGGCCGCTGATGCAGGCGATCTTGCGGAACCCCGCCCGCAGCACCTCGCGCACCACGTCCTCGAGCACCTTCAGGTAGGTCTCCAGGCTCAGGCTGATCGTGCCGGGGAAGTCCGTATGGTGGGTGGCCCGGCCGAAGGGCAGGGCCGGCAGCACGACGACGGGGACGCCGTGATCGTCGCGGGCACGCCGGGCGCCCTCGAGCCCCCAGTACTGCGCCAGCAGGTAGTCGCACCCGACCGGGATCATCGGGCCGTGCTGCTCCACGCTGCCGAGCGGCAGGACGGCGATGCGCCCCTCCTCGGCCGCGCGCCCGACCTCGACCCACGACATCTCCTTCCACATCAGTCCGGCGTAGTCGCGCTCGTCAAACGGCTTCATCGGCACGGCCCTCGTGTCAGGTTCGGGTTGTCCCTGCGGACGCCGGGCTACGGCCCGGTCGTCTTCGCCCAGTCGTCCGTGCGGAAGGGCACGGCCGGCAGGCCGTTCTCGTTGGCCAGGTTGCAGATCGGGTGCTTGGCCCAGGCGTAGCGGACGGCTGCGGGCTCCGGGACCTCGTCGCTCCACACGACGACCGTATCGCCGTCGATCCGGGCCTCGGCCCAGACGAACTTCCGCTCCGCGCCCGCGATGGCGAAGCCGGTCAGCGGGCCTCCGGGCATGGTCGTGAGCCCGCCGTGGACGTGGTCGAAGTGCAGCCGCACCCGGTTGCCCTCGACCTCCATCGTGGAGTAGACGGGACCGGAGTACACCAGGTCCCGCCCGTAGACCCTCGCCAGGGCGATCAAGGCCAGGCGTCGGCCGACCTCCTGTTTGTTCTTCGGATGGGCATCCTGGGCGTCGCCGATGTCGGTGGTGACGGCGAGGCCGCTGAGCGGGTCGTCGCGGGCAACCTGCCACTGGCCCTCGATGACCTCGGCCCAGCCGCTGTCGGTCGGGTGGTCGTAGATCGGCCGGAACGGCGCCAGGGCGACGATGAGGAACGCAAAATCGCCCTGCCCCCACTCCCGCCGCCAGGAGGCGATCAGCGCCCTGAGCAGCATGGCATACTCGTGCCCGCGGGGCTCGTTGGTCTCGCCCTGGTACCAGAGGGCGCCCCGGATGCCATAGGGCACGAGCGGCGCGATCGTTCCGTTCCAGAGCGTGGCCGGCTGGTGCACGCGCGAGCGTCCGACGAAGTAGGCCAGCACCGGCTTCGGCGGCGGCTCCTGCCCGGCGGCCCGGGCCTTCTCGGCGGCCGGTTCCCAGACGGCCATCTCGGCCTCGTACTTGTCCCGGAAGCCCTGTTCGTAGTCGACCTCGGCCTGCCAGCGCTCCATCGCGTCGGGAATGACCTCCGTGAGCGCGCCCATCTCCACCCAGGCCTCCGCGGCCGACGACCCGCACGCGCCGCAGATCAGGCCGATCGGCACGTCCAGTTCGCCCTGGAGATGCCGCCCGAAGAAGTAGCCGGCGGCCGAGAAGCGTGCTGCGGACTCGGGGCTGCACACCTGCCAGCGCGATTGCACGTCCCGCACGGGCTCCTCCAGGATGCGGGCCGGCACAGTGAACAGGCGGATGCTCGGATGGTCGGCCGCTGCGGTCTCCGCCTCCGCGTCCATGGCCAGGCTGAGGGACATGTTCATGTTGGACTGGCCGGAGCAGAGCCAGACCTCGCCCACCATGACGTCGGTGATCGTGATCGAGTTCGTGCCCGCGACGGTCATCTCGTGCGGGCCGCCGGGCTGCATCGGTGCCAGGCGCACCATCCAGCGCCCGGTCTCGTCGGCCGTGCCGCGGGCCGTTCGTCCCGCGATCGTCACGGAGACTTCTTCGCCCGGCGCGGCCGTGCCCCACACGGGGGCGTGAAGGCCCTGCTGCAGGACCATGTGGTCGCAGAAGAGGGCGTGCGGCCGGACGTCGGCGTTCAGACGGCCTCCGTTGAGTGCGGTCAGTGCCATGGCGACGATCATCGACCTCCTGAGTATCATCAGTGCCTCCGGGGACGTGCGCACTTGAATGTCCGGTCTCCTGGCATGTCACGGATGCGCCGGCGACGGGCCGGGCGCCGGTCTGAGGGCCTCTTCCAGGGCGTGCACGGCCGCCTCGTCGAGGCCGCCCCGTGCGACGGCGACCCGCACGGTCTGGCGTCCCAGGAGCGTGTACAGGGGCAGCAGGTCCGCCGCGTGGCGCGCGATCTCCGTGCAGTGCCGGCGGACGGTCTCCGCGTCGCCCCGGGCGATCGGGCCGGTGAGGCATTCGGGGATGCCGACGCGTTCGATGTTCGAGACCGTTCCGCGAATCAGGGGCAGGAGGGCGTCCAGAGCCTCCGCGCGGGGGATGCCGGCGGCCTCGGCCAGCCGGACGGCGGCCGCCTCGACGGCGACCAGGTAGTTGCTGGCGAAGACGGCGGCTGCGTGGTAGAGCGGCTTGGCCTCCGGGCGAATGACGAACGGACGGCCGCCGATGTCCTCGGCCACCGTTCGCAGCAGGCCCACGGCCTCCGGGTCGCCCTCGATCGCGCACCGGCATCCGGGCAGCACGCGCACGGCCTCCTCGGCGGACGCGAAGCTCTGCAGGGGATGCAGCGAGCCGACGTGCGCGCCGGCGGGGCGGGCGGGGGCCAGGACCTCGGACGGCAGGGCGCCGCTGCAGTGCGCCACCACGCTGCCGGGCCGGAACGCCCCGGCGTCCGCCAGGGCCCGGCAGACGTTCCCGATCACGTCGTCCGGCGTGGCGAGGAACGTCAGGTCCGCCTCGCGGGTCAGGTCGGCGGCATCCTGCACCGGCCGCCCGGCGCCCGCGTAGTCGCAGGCCCGGCGCGCCGCATCGGCCGACGGGGCGGCCACGCCCAGCAGCCGGTAGCCGGCCCGCGTGAGCAGGCGGGCCAGGGCGGGGCCGACGCGGCCCGCCCCGACGATGACGACCTGCACGCCCACGTGTGGTGTTCCTCCGGCTCAGGGACGGCGGCGGCTACTCCAGGTTCGCGTGACGGTCGCTGAGGCGGCGTTTGGGGATGCCCTTGCGCTCCAGGATGGAGTAGACGAGTCCGTCGAAGTAGAGCAGCAGCGCCTGCTCGAACAGGGTGTTGTTGTGCGGTCCCAGCACGTAGCGATAGCGCTTCTTGACGTCTTTGCCCGTGACCGGCACCACGATGACGTGGTCGGCGTTGCGCGCGAAGGGGGAGTCGGGCACGGCCGTGAGGGCGGCAACGCTGGCCTTCGACTCGCGGGCGATGCGGGCGAACTGCACCGTGCTCATCGTCGTGCCGGAGCACGAGATGCCGACCATCAGGTCGCCGCGCCGGATGCGCGGGCAGGTGGCCTCGCCGGGCACGTGGGCGTCCAGCCCCATCTGCATCAGCCGCATGGCCAGGCACTGGCCGATGTAGCCCGAGCGGCCCTTGCCGGTCACGAACACGCGCCTGGCCTTCAGCAGCATCTGGGTGAGGCGCTCGGCCGCCCCGACGTCCATCTCCTGGAGCAGCAGGCTGATGCCGTTCAGGCGTGCGTTGACGATGTCGAACAGGTCAGCCCTGGTCTTTTCCACCATCGCCCTTCCTCAGCTGCTCCCAGCGCATCAGCTCGGAGACCGTGCCCAGGGTGCGGCCGTCCTCGATCTCGGCCATCTCGCGTTCCTCGCGCTCGACGACGGCCTGGGCGCGGTTGGCTACCTCGACGGCCTTCTCCTGCGGGATGACGACCACGCCGTCGTCGTCGGCGATGATCCAGTCACCCGTGCGGATGTACTGGCCGCCGATCCGCACGGGGATGCCGATCATGCCGTAGCCCTTCGGCTCGCCCGCCACGGGTGTGGTGAAGGAGGCGAAGGCCGGGAAGCCCATCTGGCGGATGTTCATCGTGTCCCGGATGGCCCCGTCGATTACGACGCCGGCCACCTTCCGCTGCAGGCAGCTCAGCGTGGCCTTCTCGCCCCAGACGGCCGGCGGCCGGCCGCCGGCGTCGATCACCAGCACCTGGCCCTCCTCGGCCTGGTCGATGGCCTCGACCGGTTTGGCCCAGTCGCCGGGATAGGTCCAGACCGTCAGCGCACGCCCGGCAACGCGGGCGCCCGGGGTGATGGCCGTCAGCCCCAGGATGGCGCCGGCGTTGTGCAGCGCCTCGGTGACGTCGGCCGCCGAGGTGCGCTGCAGCACTTCGCCGATGGCGGACTCATCGCCGCGCTTGAACAGGTGGGTCGGCACGGCGGCGCCGGTGGCGACGGCCCGCAGGATCGCCTCGGCGGCGGCCCGGGCGTCGGGCGCCTTCGTGATGGCCCCGCCGACGATGACGACCGACGCGCCCGCCTTGACGGCGTCCGGCGCCGTCTCGCTGTTGATGCCGCCCGCCACGGCGATGGGGATCTGGACCCTCTCGGCGACGGCCCGCAGGTCGTCGAACGGCAGTTCGCCGCGCATCTGCATGTCGATGGGCGTATGGATGCAGATGCAGGCGGCGCCCATGGCCTGGACCTCCAGGGCGCGCTCGACCAGCCGGCCCTCGACGGCCAGGCCCACCAGGTCGACGGCGATGCGCGCGTCGTAGCGGCGGGCGGCCTCCACGCACTCGATGATGGTCGCGTCGGACGCCGCGCCGAGCACGTGGACGACGTTCGCGCCGGCCTTGGCCGCGCACTCGGTCTCCACGCGGCCGGCGTCCATGACCTTCATGTCGGCGATGACCGTGGCGGACGGAAACTCGCGCCGCAACGCGCGGACGGCGTCGAGGCCTTCGCTCTTGATCAGCGGCGTGCCGGCTTCCAGCCAGCGGATGCCGCCGGCGTAGGCCTCACGAGCGGCCCGCAGGGCCTGTTCGAGGTTCACGAAGTCCAGTGCCAGTTGTACTACGGGATCCATGGATGCGTCTCCGAAGCGGGATGGGGTGCGAACGGACGCCCGGTGTCCATTATACGACGTGCCCCGGGGAACGCCAACCGCCCGGGGGCACGCCGTCTGCGTTCCGCGCGGCACCCGTCCGTTGAAGAAGCCTCTCTGTGTGGCGCAGGCGCCCTCGCCTGTGCGTTCTTGCCTGCAGTGAGGCCGTTCCAGACCTGGACCAACAGCCGAGGCCTGCCCGACGGGACTTGCCCGCCAGGGCGGGCGGGGCGGCTGTTCCACACTCCTTCAGCGGGCCGCTAACGCACGAACACCTGCCCGGCGTCCACGACGAGCGTCTGCCCCGTGATCCGGGCCGCACGGTCGCCCGCCAGGAAGCTGACCGCCTCGCCCAGGTCGTCCCACGTGACCTCCTGCTTCAGGGCGGTCAGGTTGATGTAGTAGGGGATGACCTCTTCGGGCCGGAGCCCGCGCTTCTCGGCCAGCGCCTTGACGTAGTCCTCGTTCCAGATCTTCGACTCGGCGAAGACGTTGCCCGGACAGAGGGCATTGACGCGGATGCCGTGCTCGGCCAGCTCCAGAGCCCAGCCGCGGGCCAGATGGATTTCGGCGGACTTCGTCGCGTTGTAGGCGCTGTGGTTCCTGGACGCCTCCAGGCCGGTTTTGGACGAGACGTTGATGATCGCCCCGCCGGTGCCCTGGGCGATCATCCGGCGCGCGGCCTCGCGGGCCATCAGGAAGTAGCCCGTCAGGTTCACGTCCAGCGTCTTGCGCCATTGGGCCAGGGGGAAGTCGACGAGCGCGTGCACGGGCGCCAGCCCGGCGCCGTTGATCAGGACGTCGACCCCGCCCAAGGCGCAGACGATCTGCCGGAAGAGGGCGCGGACGGACGCCTCGTCCGTCACGTCCACGTCCATCGGCCGCGCCGTCCCGGCGCCTTCCTGGGCCACCGCGCGCCTCTGCGTCTCCTCGGCACCCCCCCGATCGACGTCGGCCAGCACGACGTGCGCGCCGCGACGTGCCAGGAACAGCGACAGCCCGCGCCCGATGCCGCTGCCGGCCCCGGTGACCACCACCACGCGGCCGGCCAGGTCCGAACCGCCGCGTTCGCCGGACGCGGTCTGCCGGCGGAAACGTTCCACCTCCCAGTCGTGCAGGAATGCCAGGGCCTCCTCGCTCAGGCCGCGCGGACCGCCGAATCGCGACGCGATCGTCAGCGACTCCAGCACGGCTTCCATCGTGGCGCATACGGCGTCCAGAAACCTCGACGTCGGCGCCGCGCAGAACAGGCCCAGGCCGTCCACCAGGATGCAGAGCGGGTGCTCCGACCACGAGGACGTCTCCTCCAGGCGCTCGGCGACGACCCGCCGGGCCTCGCCGGGGTCGGGAGGCAGCGCTATCCAGAGCGGCCGCTCGCGGCAGTAGACCACCTGGTCGGGCACGAGCGGCGGCGCCTCGGACAGCTCCGCCGCCTGCGGCAGGCGCAGGAAGCCGCGCACCACGGGGGCATCGGAGAACCGCAGCAGGGCGGGGCCTCCGAAGGCCCGCGCGTAGAACGGCCGCATGGCCGCCGTCACCTCCGCCACGAGGGCGTCCACGACCTCCGGATCTGCCGGGCGGGCCGGCGGGAGGCCGGCGGCCGCGATGGCCTCGGTCGCGGCACGGTCCACCCGGTCAAACACGCGGGCGGTCAGCTCCAGTGCGCGGTCGGCATCGGTGGTGCTGACGACCAGGCCGTGGTTTTCGAGGAAGATCACCTCCGGCGCGCGCGAGTGCTCGGCCGCATACCGGTGCAGTTCGTCGCGCAGACGGCAGGCCAGCGAATGCCCCGCGCCGGCGTAGTCGATGTAGAGCGGCGGGGGAACCAGATCCGCGAACATGCGTTCGATCGCCGCGCGCCCGTCCCGGGCGCAAAGGAGCCCGTTGACGACCGAGGGATGCGTGTGCACGACGCACCGGTCCAGCATGGCGTGCAGGCTGGTCTCGACCGACGGCCGGCCGTGCAGATCGTCCAGGCAGGCGTCCAGCAGGCGGTCGACCACCCGGGCCTCGCGTTCGGCGGCGTCCAGGGCTGCCAGGGCCTCGTCTTCGGCGATGGCCGCGCAGCGAACGACGTCCACGAGGCGGTAGCCGCGCCCCTCGACCATGTCCCCGAGGGCGGTCCCGCTGGCCTTGACGTACATGGTGCGGCGGCCGTCGGTCTTGACGCTGGTGTTGCCGCCGCCGCCCTGCACCCAACGCGGGGAGGCGCCGACAGTCCGTGAGATGCGGAGCATGTCCTGCAGATCGGCGTTCATGGCTCGATTCCTGGAGGGAGCACGTGGGCCGTGATGCGCATACACTACCGCAGAGCGGGCGGCACTGGCAAGCGGGCGCGCCGTGGTCTGCCCGCGTGCAGACGCGGCGCCGGCGGGGCCGGAGCGGGCTGCGCAGTATCTCGGCCCGTCGCTTGACAACGGGCCGTCGAATGGATAACTTGACTGGGGTTTGAAACAGTGGGGGCGTAGCTCAATTGGTTAGAGCATCGGACTGTCGATCCGAAGGTTGGGAGTTCGAGTCTCCTCGCCCTCGCCACGAACGGGGACGCCGCTGAACGGGGCGTCTCCGTCCTTTTTGGGCCCCCGCCAGGCGGCAGCCGGCCAGCCGAGCCGGGCTTCGGTTCAGGGCGCCTGCTCGCTGACGATCACGATCTCCCCGTCGGCGCCCCGGGCGGCTACGTCCTGGGCGGTCGCGCCGGGACGGCCGCTCCGTCCGGCGACGCCCGCGTGTCCGTCGCGTCCGTCCCTGCCGGAAGGCCCCCTGTCGCCGGCCGGTATGGTCACATGCTTCTTGTGCCGATCCTTGTCCGGATCGTGCCGCCACTCCGTCGCGGCGGGGCCTCCGTCGCCGCCCCTGCCGCCGGGGCCGCCGCGTCCCGGATCGCCGCCCCGGCCGCCCGAACCACCGGGGCCGCCGGCCCCTGCGGCGCCGACTGCGCCCCCTTCGCATGAGAACTGCACGCACCGGCGGGCGAGGTCGAGAGCGTCTCCGGTGAGGCGGTAGGTGACGAAGATGCGGCCTCCGTTGCCGCCCGGCCCTCCCGGCGCGCCGTCTCCGCCGTCTCCGCCATCGCCGCCGTCGCCGCCGTCGCCCCCGTCACCGCCCTGTGCCCCGCGGTGGCCGCGTGCTCCGACGTGGCGGGCGTGCAGACCTTTGCCTCCCCGCCCGCCATCGCCGCCGTTGCCGCCGCTGCCTCCTGTGCCTCCGGCGCCGCCGTTGCCGCCGGAGCCTCCCCGCCCGCCCTCGGCCGTGACAAGCAGCCTGCCGTCGGGGTGCAGAACGGAAACGGCGTCCTCCGTCGGCGACGGCCGCATGCTGATGCAGAGCAGAGCGGTCTCATAGAAGGGAGAGGTCAGGGAGGACACCACGACGGCCAGGTCCGAGGCGTCGCCTCCCGGCCCGCCGGGCGTGCCGTCGTCTCCGCCGTCGCCTCCGTGTCCGCCGTGCTGTCCGTCCGAGCCGTCCTGGCCGTCCTCGCCGCGGTGGCCGTCGGCGCCGGACCGGCCGTCATCCCCACTCCGCCCGGAATCGCCTTGCCGGCCGGTCCGGCCGCTGCGGCCCTGGGCGCCGTCGAAGTGCAGGGAGCGCTTGCCGCCGAAAAGCGGGCGGAAGAGGGCGACGGCGCACACGTCGGGCGCGTCCGTAGCGCAAGCCGACAGCGTGTAACCGGTGCGGGCGGCCCGCAACTGGTCCCGATGCGGCGTGAACCGCCCCTGAGCGTCGAACTGACCGTCCTCTGAACGGAGCCCGATCGCGTCCGACGGGATTGTGCCGGCGGCATGCGCCGATGCGCCGCCGGCAAGGCCGGCCGTGTAGAAGGCCAGTCCGTCTTCATCAATGACGATCGCGCCGTCGAGCACCTCCTGGCGGGCTGTCCACGGCGCAATGCCTGCGAGTTCATGGAACAGGGCATAGATGGCGACGATGCGGCCGGGGCCGCCGCGGTCCGTCGGCGCGGAGAGGCCCGCCGGCGGGCGGCGCAGAGGCGGTGCGGGCACGGGCGGATCCGCCCTGCGGAACACGTGGCAGCCGGCAAGCGAGAAGACCAGGAGGATGGCGGCGCATGCGCGTGTCATCGGCCTGCCTCCTCGCGAACGGTGCGGCGGATGAAGCGCTGGATCTCCAGATCGGGCTCGCCCGCTTCGACGGCGGCCCGGCAGGCGTCCCGCCAGTTCTCGGGCGTTACGGCGAGCAGGTCGTCGGGCAGCGGCGTGAACTCCGCCCGAAGCAGGCCGGCGTCCGTGCGTTCCAGCGCCCACAGGGCCAGCATCCGGGTCGCCCGATCAGCGCGCGCTCGGGCGGCCGCCAGGAGTGCGGGTGCGGTGCGCGCGTCGGCGATGCGCCCGAGGAACCAGAGCGCGCTCAATCGGACGGCCGGGTCGGCGTGCGTGAGCAGGTCCGCGAGCGCGTCCACGGCGGCGGCTCGCGTCTCGTCGTCCGTGTCCTGGCCTTCCAGCAGGAGGTCCCCCACGGTGCAGAGCGCCGGCCGCAGTTGCGGGGCGTCCTGCGTGGGGCGGAGTTCCTGGAGCAGCGTGAGGGCCACCGGCAGGTTCTCCAGCTCGTGACGGAACACCCCGGCATAGCGGAGGACGGGCACCGAGGATCGGTAGCTCCGCTCGGCATCGCGCACGAGGCGCACGACGCGCAGTCGCGCCTCCGCGTCGTCCTTCAGCACGTCGAGGAAGCCGCTGAGTGACTCGAGAAGCTGCTGCACCGCCTCCGCGTCCGCACAGCCGCCGGCGGCCTGAAGGAGGTAGGCGGCGGCAGCCGGATCGTCCTGCAGGCCGAGCGCCCAGACCGCCCAGCGCCGCACGGCAGGATCGGGGTCGGTCACGGCGAGCGCTCCGAACACCGGCAACGCCTCCGTTCTGTCCAGGCAGGCCAGGGACTCCACGGCGGCGGTCCGGATGCGCGGCTTCTGCGCGTTGTCCTGCGCAATCTGAATAAGCGTGGCCGCGGCCTCGGCCTGCTGCTCGACGCCCTGGACGTTGCGCAGGCGGGTCACCTTCTCCAGGCGCGAGACACAGCCGGGCGCAAGCAGCGACAGGGCGACGGCGGAGAGGAACGCCCGGAGGATTGTCCCAGGCCGTCCGTGCAGTCCAACGCTGATCGGCCTCCCAGGGAGTTCCGTTTCCATGCGCCTGAGTATGACACAAAGGCAGGCGCATGTCCATGCATTTTTTGCGCTTGCCCTGCCGGGCACGCGGCCGTCCGTGCCTGTCCGTGCACGTGCGGTGCGCGCGCAACGCCGCAGAGCCCGGTGCCGACGGACTACTCCGTCTTGCCCAGTTCGCGGGCCATGGCCAGGTCGCGTTCGGCCATGCCCGCATTGCCGAGCGCCCGCCACGAGTCGGCGCGGGCCTCGTATGCCCGGGCGGACTTGGGGTCCAGCCGGATGGCCTGCCCGTAGTCCTGCATGGCCGACTCCTCGTGGCCCAGCCGATGGAACAGCCGTCCCCGGTGGTAGTAGCTATCGGCCACGGTCGCGTCGGCGACCAGGGCGCCGTTGAGGGCTGCGAGTGCCGCGTCGTATTCCTCCTGAGCCGCCAGGGCGATCCCCCGGTAGAGCAGCGCCTCCGGATGCCCCGGGCTGAGGTCCAGAGCACGGTCCAGATCCGGCAGGGCCACGTCGTACTGCTCGAGCTGGATGTGCGTGAAGGCCCGGTCGATCCAAGCGTAGGTGTAGTCCGGGTAGCTCTGGACGGCGCGGGTGAAGTCGGCCAGCGCTGCGGCATGGTCTCCCCGTTCGCGATGGAGGGCTGCTCGCTCGGCGTAGGAATAGGCCGCGACGGCCGGGCTGCTGAGTTCGATGGCGCGTGTGTAGTCGGCGATCGCCTTGTCGTACTGCTCCGCCGCTCTGTACGCCGACCCGCGCGACCGCCAGCGGCGGGCGGTGTTCGGGTCCAGCGAGATCGCCTGCCCGTAGTCGGATGCCGCCAGGTCGTACCGGCGCAGCCTCAGATACGCGTCGGCCCGGTGCTCCCAGTTGTCGGCAACTTCCGGTTCGATGCCCAGCAGCTTCGTGTAGTCCGCTGCCGCCAGGTCGTACGCCTTCATCGCGCGGTAGGCGAAGGCCCGACGGTCGTAGCCCTCAGCCGAGGGTTCCAGCTCCAGGGCCATGGTGTAGTCGGCGACGGCCAGTTCGTGCCACTTGAGATACACCAGTGCCTGCCCGCGATCCAGGTAAGCCTGGGTGCAGTGGGGGTCCACGGCAACGGCCTGGCTGAGGATCAGCACCGCCTCCTCCACGCGATCCTCCTCCTCGACCAGCACACGCGCTCGCTCAAGGTAGTCCTGAGCGGTCGGTTGAGCGAACACGGACGCCGCGCACGCGGCCAACAGAACCACTGCCGGAATGCACACGCGACGGTTGGACATCTCATCGCCTCCTGAGAGGACTCGGTTCTCTATGGGCGGGCCGCCTCGGGCACGCTGCGAACGTCCAGGGTGACCTTGAACGCCTTCTCGGCGGGCTGGTCGGCCTGCCAGGGGCGCCTGTGCTCCAGCACGATGTCCGTCTTGCCCGTATCCACGACGCGGAAGACGTTCTCGACGTGGCCCGTCCCCGCCCGTTCGGCCTCGGCGGACGCCCCCGGCACGAACTGCGGCCAGCCGGTGTATGTCACGGACGACGTCAGCAGGCCGTCGCCCCGGACCTCCCTGACGGTCCAGACCAGGCCGCTGCGGCTGTCGCCGGGCAGACGGATGACGACCTCCCGAACGCCCTCCACGGCGACGGTCGTGCCGTCGGCATCCGGCCCGACCCGCAACGGCACCGGCCAGTCGGGGGCCGCTCGGTCCACTCGAAAGGCCAGGTAGAACGTCTGGGGGCGAACCACGCCCATGCGCTTGCGGACCAGGGCGGTGGCCCCATCCGTACGGGGCAGGTCGACGCGCTCGGCCTCCGTCCCCCCCAACTGCACGGTCAGGCGGTCCTTCTCATAGGCGGGGCTGAGCCGGACTGTCAGGGTGCCGACCATCTTGGTGTCGTGGATCGTGGCCGCCTGGTCATTGAGCGCGAACCACCTGTGTTCCATCCGCCAGGCCGCCACCCCGAGCTTGCCCATCTCGTCGCGGATCCACGGCAGGGTGACGTCGTCGGCAGGCAGTGCATCGGCATCGGCGAAGACCGCCGCCATGACCACGGGCCCCCCGACCATCGGCCAGGGCTCCGGCAGCAGGCGTCCGCCCGTACCTCCGGGTGGCCGCAGCATCCAGCCGTGCTCCCCCCACAGGACGACCGGGTCGCCCACCCACTGCACGTCGCCCCAGGGGGTACGGTAGTAGTCGCCCTCGACGGCCGCGGGCACGGGCTTGCCGTTGTAGAGCAGTGTGCCGAGCGTGCCCTCGCTTCTGGTGCCGGGGGCCGTGATCGTCAGGGTGTACTTCCACAGGCCCGCCGAATACGTGCCGGGTTGGCTGACATCCACCTTGTGCGAGACCGGCGCCGCCTTGTCCGGTGTGAGCGACTGCTGCAACATCGAAGGGGCGGCCTGCCGGCACCCCAGAAGTGCAATCACCGCCAGCAGCCCTGTCAACCGCCTCCCAGCGCTCTGCATGTTCGAACCCCCGATTCGGCCCGCGTCGATCATCCCCTGTCCAGACGGACAGCCGGGCGTCTCCGCAAGCGTCGCACGCACGGCGGACGCTCCTGCTGATTATCCGGCACGGCGGGCACCCGTGCAAGGACGATTCCATGGCGGGCGGACCGTTCCGAGGCGGGGGCCCCGGTGCGATGGGCCTGGACCGCCGGCCGGCTCAGGATCGACGGTGCCGGGCGGCTTCAGGAGACGCCGCCGGACGATGCCCGGAGCTGTTGTGGAGGACGGGCGCCTACTGCAGCCTCTTCAGGCACTCATTGACCTCTTCCAGATCGAACTCCTCCGGGTCGATCTCGCCGGCCCACTCCACCATGTCCTCGTGGTCCGGATGGTCCGGGTCGGCCAGGGCGTGCAGCAGCGCGCTGTAGCCCCAGGCGCCGCCGCAGTCCTCCGGCGGACAGGCGCGCTTGCCCTTCAGGCAGACGGGGTACTGCACGCCACCTTCGGCATCGAAAGTCTTCTCCAGAACGATCTTGTGTTCCCAGCCGTCGCCGAAATCATACTCGTAGAGCAGCGTGCTCTTGGCCTTGCGGCAGACCTGCGCCAGCGCCACGCCGTCCTCGTCCTCGCCCTCTATCTCGAGGTCGTCGAACTCGGGTCCCCGGGGAACGAACGCTCGCATGCCGTGTGTGGCCGTGAAGACTTCGTCGAAGCGGCCGGCTTCGATCAGTCTGACGATGTCGTGCGGGCTCTGCCTGAGCGACTTGTCCCTCAGCGTGAACTGGTGCAGGTGGCTGTCCGTCCAGCCCATCGCGATCTGGAGGACGTGGTGCAACCGGCCGAGCGTGATGTCGGCCGGTACCGCCAGGCGCCGCCAGATCGGCGGCCGCACGCCCTGCAGCGTGACCTTGAGTTGCAGGACGCGGCGGCCCTGTGGACTTTGCCCGTCCTTCGAAGGCCCTGCCTTGCGCTTGCCCATCGTGCCACCTCCGCGGAAGAGCGAAATGAAAAGACCTGCGCCGCGACGAGTCCGACTCGCCGTCGCCGCAGGTCTTCTCCAATCATGGTAGCGGGGGCGGGATGTGGAATCAATCAGAATGGGCTGTTGACTCTCCTGACCTTGAGGTGGGCGCTCCCGCGCAATGGGCGTCGAGTGCGGGTGGGGCGCTGATTGGAGTGTCCAGGGGTGGGCTGTAGCCGTGTTGCAGTCCTCTCCAGCGAACGATACAATAGTATGCATAACGGCAGGAGAACGGCATGGAAAGGCACAAGGACGCGAACGGGCTGACGCCGAAGCAGGCGATGGCAGCCGAGCATTACGTCTTGCACGGCAGCATGTCGGCTGCCTACCGGCATGCCTATAGCACCTCCAATATGCAGCCGGCGACGGTCAACCGCAGGGCGGTCGATCTGTTCCGAGTCCCCGCCGTTGCCCGCCGAGTTGAGCAGCTCCGTGCCGAGGCCGAGGAGCGGGCTACCATCACGCGGGACGAGGCCGTGGCCCTGCTGGCTGTCATCGCCAGGGGCAAGCAGTCGGCCGTCGCCGTCCGTGCCATCGACCGCCTGGCCAAGATGTGCGGTTGGGACAAGCAGGCCGTTCTGGGCGACGACCGGGTCACCATCAC